>CAXBPJ010000328.1:0-2998 GCA_963977325.1 uncultured Brevundimonas sp.
GTCGAGATCGCGGATGTCGCGCGCGGTCAGGGCCGGGCGGATGGCTTTGGGTCGCCGCGCCTTCAGCTCGTCGATGCTGCGCAGCAGGATCAGATGCACCGCCTCGGCGAACCGGCCCTGGGCCGCCAGGGCGTCGGCGTCCGACAGCAGCACCCGCGCCGCAGCCTGATCCGGCCGCCAGGTCTCGGGTCCGAGGTTCCGCGCCTCAGGCCGCGCCGACCTGCCGATACGCACCAGCTCGCGCCCGATCAGACACAGGATCGTACCCACGATGGCCGTCAGCCCCAGCCAGAAAATGGCCTGCCACAGCGGCCCCAGCGCCCGCAGAAACTCCAGTAGCGGCTCCAGCCAGCCCGGCGGACGGGGCGGCTCGAATTCGGTCATGCGGAACTGCAGGTCGCGATCGGCCATCAGCCGCGCGTGCGCCTCGGCCAGGTCGCCCGCGCGTCCCGCCCCGTTCGCCGTGCTCGTCGCTCCCGTCGGGGCCGTCATCACGCCTGCCTGCACCTCTGGCGCGACCTTAGCATCGCCGGCGCCGCACGTGTCGAGAGACGAAGCGTCGCGTTCAGATCATGGCGGCGGCGTTGAAGGTTCGGATGTCCTCGACCGATAAGAAATCAGGGTTGTTCCCCGAGTGATACTCGAACCCCTGCTCGACCCGTTCGCCCCGCTCGCCCAGCCTGTTGGCGGAAAAGTCCTGATCGACCTGATGAAAGCGTATGGTCGGCGCGATCACATAGTGGTCGGCGAAGGTCAGATGGCTGTCGTCGGCGGGGCACATGATCTCGTGCAGCTTCTCGCCCGGACGGATGCCGACCACATGGGTCGGCATGCCCGGCGCGATCGCTTCGGCCAGGTCGGAAATGCGCACCGAAGGGATTTTGGGGACAAAGATTTCGCCGCCTTGCATGCGGTCGAAATTCGCGAGAACGAACTCGACGCCCTGCTCCAGCGAAATCCAGAACCGGGTCATGCGCGGGTCGGTGATCGGCAGGCTTTCGGCGCCCTGGTCTATCAGGCCTTCGAAGAAGGGCACCACCGAGCCGCGCGATCCGACCACATTGCCATAGCGCACCACCGAGAACCTCGTCCGCTTGTCGCCCGCTATGTTGTTGGCGGCCACGAACAGTTTGTCGGAACACAGCTTGGTCGCACCGTAGAGGTTGATCGGATTGGCCGCCTTGTCGGTCGACAGGGCGATCACCCGGTCCACGTCATTGGCCAGGGCGGCGGCGATGACATTCTCGGCGCCATTGACGTTAGTGCGGATGCATTCCGTCGGATTGTACTCGGCCGCCGGCACCTGTTTCATCGCGGCGGCGTGGATCACGAAATCGACCCCGCGCATGGCCTGATGCATCCGCTCGGCGTCGCGCACATCACCCAGGAACCATCGCATGCAGGGATCGGTGAAGACCTGCTGCATCTCGAACTGCTTCAGCTCATCGCGCGAATAGACGATCAGCCGCCGCGGCTTGAAGCGCGCCAGGATGCGCCGGATGTACATTTTCCCGAAAGAGCCGGAGCCTCCGGTGATCAGGATCGATTTGCTGTCGAACATGGGTCGGCGTGTGCTCCCGTCACTTCGCGCCCTTCTGCCCATGTGCGGCGCCCGCGACAAGCACAGACTGGGCGGCTGACGGCGGACGCTTCCGAAAGAACCGTCGACCGCCTATCTTGGCAGCGTGATCGACGATCTCTACAGCGCCCGCATTCTGCGCCTCGCCGCCGAGATGCCTCACGCCGGCCGACTGGCCGCGCCGGATGGCACGGGCGAGCGCGTCGCCAAGCTGTGCGGCTCTCGCGCCGTGATCGATGTGGGGCTGGATGGCGACCGGATCGCCGACTTCGCCCAGGAGGTGAAGGCCTGCGCCCTGGGCCAGGCCGCCGCCGGGGTGCTGGGCCAGAGCGTCATCGGAGCGACGGTCGAGGAGCTGGAACAGGCCCGCGACGCCATGGTCGCCATGCTGAAATCGGGCGGGGAGGGGCCTGTCGGCCGCTTCGAGGGCCTGCGCGCCTTGAAACAGGTGGCCGACTATCCGGCCCGCCACGCCTCCACCCTGGTCGCGGTCGAGGCGACCCTCGAAGCCGTACGCGAGGCGCACAGGAAGACCAGCCGAACTCCCATCGCCGGCGCGGCCTGAGCGTCGCGGTTGCCCGCCCCCCACGCATGGGGGATAAGCGCCGCGAACTCCTCCTCCAACCGCCCCGGCCGTCATGTCTGCCTATGAACGCGGCGTTCGCCTGGTCCACCGGACCTACAAGCTGACCCTGTCGCCGTTCTTCGGCCAGTCGTGCCGCTTCCAGCCGACCTGTTCGGACTATGGACGCGACGCCCTGATCCGGCACGGACCCGTCAGGGGCGGCTGGCTGGCCGCACGCCGCTTTTGCAAATGCCACCCTTGGGGCGGGTCCGGGTACGATCCCGTGCCGCCCGCCGTAGTGAACCGATGATCGAACTGAAATTCCCCGACGGCGCCGTCCGTGAATATCCCCAAGGCTCCACGGCCCGCGACGTGGCCGCTTCCATCTCGCCCTCCCTGGCTAAGAAGGCGTTGCTGGCCGAGCTGAACGGCCAGCAGCGCGACATGGGCCGCGAGTTAGAGACCGGCGGCGACTTCCGCCTGATCATGCGCGACGATCCGGAGGCGCTTTATACGATCCGCCATGACTGCGCCCACATCCTGGCCGAGGCCGTCCAGAACCTGTTTCCCGGAACCCAGGTCACCATCGGCCCGGCGATCGAGGACGGATTCTATTATGATTTCTTCCGCGA
This sequence comes from uncultured Brevundimonas sp., assembly GCA_963977325.1. Taxonomy (GTDB): domain Bacteria; phylum Pseudomonadota; class Alphaproteobacteria; order Caulobacterales; family Caulobacteraceae; genus Brevundimonas. The sequence goes on from CAXBPJ010000328.1 coordinate 2,777, forward strand.
AGAGCCCTTCTCCACCGACGACTTCGCCGCCATCGAAAAAGAGATGGGCCGGCTGATCGACCGGGACGCCAAGTTCGAGCGCGAGGTCTGGGACCGCGACGAGGCCATCGCCTTCTTCGAAAAGCGCGGCGAGAAGTTCAAGGCCGAGCTGATCCGCGATCTGCCCGAGACCGAGACCATCACCCTGTATAAGCAGGGCGACTGGATCGACCTGTGCCGGGG
>CAXBPJ010000329.1:0-2967 GCA_963977325.1 uncultured Brevundimonas sp.
CCCTGCGCTCCCTGAAACGTCTGCGCGCCGCTTTGGACGCCGGAACGCTGAAGGGCCTGCCGCGCGGCCTCGCCTATCGCCTGGTCGAGGCCGGCGGCGTCATCGACCGGCGCGACACGGCTCGGGAGCTGGCCGCGCTCAGCCAGGCCGAGCGTCGCACCCTGCGCGCTTTCGGGGTGCGCATCGGCCTGCATTCCGTCTGGCTGCCGGATATCTTGAAAGCCCGTGCCCGCACGGTCGCCCTGGCCTATGCGCGAAACGCCTCGGGCGGCGCCTTTCAGCCGCCTGCCGACGCCCGGCTGCCCGCCCTGCCCGATCCGGCGCCCTCGCCTCAGGTGCTGGCCGCCCTGGGCCGCCGCGCCGTCGGTCGCCTGGCCCCGCCGATTGAGACACTCGAGCGATTCGAGGAACTGCGGCGCGAGGCGCTGCCTCTGAAAAAAGGCCAACCGATCCTCGGCGACGCCGCCCTGTCGGAGCTGGGCTGGACCCTGGATCAGGCGCGCCAGATCGCCGCCGCCCTCAAGCCCGCCCGCGACGAAACCCTCCCGCTCCGACCGCGCAAGGATTCCCCCTTCGCGGCCCTGGCCGTCCTCGCTCCGTCAGGACGACAGCTTCATCAGAACAAGCCCCGAGACGATCAGCACCGCCGCCAGAACCCGGCCCGCGCTCAAGGGCTCTCCCAGCCAGGCCACGCCGACGACAAACGCGCCGACCGCCCCGATGCCGGTCCAGATCGTATAGGCCGTGCCAAGCGGCAGCGTCCGCATCGAAAGCGACAGCAGGCCAAAACTGGCGATCATGGCGACCAGGGTGACGATGGTCGGTCCCAGTCGGGTGAAGCCATAGGACGCCTTCATGGACGAGGCCCAGACGACCTCGAGAAGACCGGCGACGAACAGAGCGATCCAGGCCATGGGGCCCTCCTTGGCGAAGGGCCGGGCCGTCCCGGTCTTGAAGCTCGGCCCCGGAAGCGGCGGCCGAGGCGAGGACGTGGCCCCGACTGATCTCGGCTATCTAGGGCATGAGGCGGAGGGGGCAAGCCTTCGGCATTATCCGCCTCCACGGCGAAGGCCGGAGTCCAGGAGTATCACCTCCATGCCGAACCGCCGGGCGCTCGCTCCCCTGGGCCCCGGCCTTCGCCGGGGAGACGGCCGGTTACGCAATTATGTCCGGCAGGATGCGGTCCTCGATCTTCACGATCTCGTCGCGCAGGGAGAGTTTGCGGCGCTTCATCCGCGCGATGCGCAGTTGGTCGGGAATTGGCATGGCCCCCAGGGCGTCGATGGCGGCGTCGAGGTCGGCGTGCTCTTGTTGCAGGAAGCGCAGCCGGGCCTTGAGCTCCTTTTCCTCGGCGGGGGTCAGGGGATCGTCGTCGTCTTCCATGAACCTGAGAATCGCACCTGACGCTGAACCGTGACGCTCGCTTATAGCCCCGCTGGCGTCACGCCGGAAGTCGCTCGGCCCAGGCCTTCAGCGCCTCGCGCGGGACCTTGCCGTTCCATTCCCGCGCCGCCTCCACTAGGCGATCCAGCAGCGCCTCGTCGGACAAAGCCGCGCCCGGCGCGCCGTCGGTCAAGGCCTCAAGATCGGCCAGCAGCGCCTCCTCGGCCATCAGTTCGACGCGCTTGACCTCGGCCCTAACCCTTTCGCGCGCGCCGGGCTCCAGGTCGGACAGCGGCGCCTTCAACCGCACCCTGACGGCCCTCAGCGGCGCGACGGCCGCCTCGGTCCAGGCCTTGGCCGTATCGACGGCGGCCTCCAGCGTCTCGTCGTCGACCGCCCGACCCGTCCGCGCCGTCCACGCCGACCACAAGAGCAGCGGCACGCTCTGCCCGGCCGTGTCCTGCAGCATCAGCGACGCCGCCTCCACGCCCGGCGCGCCATAGGCCCCGACCGTCCAGTCCCACAGCTCGCCACTCACGCCGACAGCCCGACCCAGCGGCTGACCCGTTCCCAGTCCAGTCCCAAGAGGTCCAGAGCGCGGCCTACCGACTGATCCACCATGGCCTCGATCGAGGTGGGCCGGGCGTACATCGCCGGCAGCGGGGGGGCGATGATCGCCCCCATTTCGGCCAGGGCCGCCAGGGTCCGCAGATGGCCCAGATGCAGCGGCGTCTCGCGCACCATCAGCACCAGGGGCCGCCGCTCCTTCAACGTGACATCCGCCGCCCGCGTCAGCAGGGTCGAGGTGACGCCCGTCGCGATCTCGCTCATCGTCCGGACCGAACAGGGCGCCATGATCATGCCGCGCGTCCGGAACGATCCCGAGGCGATCGACGCCCCGACATCCGCCAGCCGATGCGTCACATCCGCGCGCGCCGACAGGTCGTCGGCGGTCAGATCGGTCTCCTGGGACAAGGTCAGCAGGGCCGCTTTTGTGACCACCAGATGGCTTTCGACCCCCATCTCCCGCAACGCGTCCAGCGCCCGCACGCCGTAAGTCACGCCGGACGCTCCGGAAATTCCGACGACGACGCGATCAGGCGAGGAGGTCATGCGAGCGGCTCATTTGGGTCCGAGGATTCCCCTGCCCCGCGGCGGCCGTGGCGTCACCGGAATGTGATTCCACAGTCAAGGTCAGCGGGGGTTCTGTGTGTGGTCCCTTAGCAGAGGAGGCGCAAGCCATGGCTGTAGACGCTCGCATTCGCGAACTGGGAAATCGTCATCGATATCTGGACGAACAGATCCAGAGGGAGATGAGCCGACCCACCGCGGACTCGCTTCACGTGAGGGAGCTCAAACAGCGTAAGCTTAGGATCAAGGAAGAAATCGGCGCGCTGGAAGCCCGGGTCTGACCGGACGGACAGCGCCGAGGTGCGAGAAAGGGCTCCGCTCCCCAGCGGGGCCCTTTTTCATTGCCGAAGGACGGTTCAGACCGCCAGCACGATCTTGCCGACATGGCCGCCCGCCTCCATCAGCCGGTGGGCCTCGGCGGCCTGGGCCAGAGGCAGCACCGCCGCGATCGGC
>CAXBPJ010000330.1:0-2946 GCA_963977325.1 uncultured Brevundimonas sp.
TCGGCGTCGGCCGCGAACAGCACCGCGCCGCTCGCGACCATGACGACGAACCCGATCAGGGCGACCGGCACGCTCGCCCGCTTAAGCGCCAGGCGGTCGATTCCGTGCCCGTAGCCCAGAACCCGGAGGTCGAACAGGCCGATGGCCCCGACCACCATGATGGCGCCGATCACGTGGGCCGTGTTGGCGATCGGATAGGCCCAGGCCGACCCGCCGGCCCAGTCGGCCAGGGGCGATGCGGCGACGGCCTCGGCGAAGGCCTGGATCAGCGCAGTTCGACCGTCTTGCCGCCGGCGATGATCCGCTCGGCGCGAAGCTCGCGTGTTCCGTCACGGCGCGGATAGGCGTGAACGGTGACCGTCTGGCCCACGGCGATGTCGGCCTCGCTCAAGCCGCGGGACGTCATCCGCGAGACCGGGGCGAGGACCACGTCCCAGCGCTGGCCTTCGACTTGGATCACGATGGAGCCGTGCGGACTGCCCCAGTGGCTTTCCACCACAGCAGCGGTGGGCCGGATCTCCTTGTCGGCGTCATAGGAACTCCAGCCGTGGTGGGCGTAGGCGGCCGTGGCGGCAGCCATGACAATGGCGGCGGGAGCGGCGAACAACAGACGGCGGGACATGGCGACCTCCAGGACGTTCGAACCGTAAACCGGAGCGCCAGTTTACCGGTTCCCGGCCGCCTGCCGACGTGACGCGGCGTCGCGGTCAGTAGGGCGCCAGCAGGTCCAACAGACTGGTCTGGCGCAGCTGGGCCAAGACCTGGGCCGAGGCCTGGATGGAGATCTGTGACAGCTCCAGCTCCGTGACCGCCTCGGCCATGTCGACATCGGTCTTCTTGCCGATCAGCTGCTGCATGGCCACGCGCTGGTTGTCGAGCGAGCTGAGGTTGTCATCGACCTGGGTCTGGATGGCGCCCGAGCGGGCGGCGAAGCCGACGACTCCGGTGTGGGCGTCCTTCAGTCGGGTCAGCTGGCCTTCGAGAAACGCGCGGACGTCCTCGGTCATGACCCCGTCGATGGGGCCGGAGGCTCCCTCGTGGAAGAGCTGGATATCGCGCAGGATGGCGAACAGCGGCTCGCCGACCTCGTCAGCCAGAAAGCCTGTCTCGACGGTAGTGGATTCGTCCAGCCGAGAGGCGGTCCGCAGAGTGTCGTTGACGAACAGCGAGGCGGCGTCCGGGGCGGCGGCCAAGTCGGCCAACGATCCGGCCGTCACCGGCGGCTGGTCGGTTACCGCGCCGCCGAAGAGCGGGCGTCCGTTATGCTCCAGGTTCAGGCCGCTGCGCGCCGTGGCGAACTGGCTCTCCAGCGCCTGCATCAGCCCCTCGACCCGACCAGACGCCAGGGCCTCGGCGATGGCCTGGCGCGCGCCGTCTGCGCCCTCGGCCACGCGGTCGAAGGCCAGGGCCTGGGTGGTCAGGCGCGAGGCCACGGCCTCGCCGGCGGCGATGAAGCCGTCGATACGGTTCTGGGCCGACTTCAGCGCGGTCAGGGTCTCGGACCCCCGTCCGAAGCCGGCCAGGTCGGTGGCGATCTTCTCGGTCGACACCTTCTTCTGCGCCTCCAGTCCGCGCGCCTGGGCGGCCATCAGATTGAGCAGGGCGGATTCATAGTTTCCGGCGGTCGAGACGCGGGTCATCAGGTCATCCCCAGAAGCGTGTCGTACATTTCGCTGGCGGCCTGGATAAGGCGCGCCGAAGCGTTGAAGGCCTGCTGATAGGTGGTCAGCAGCACCAGTTCCTCGTCCAGATTGACGCCCTCATAGGCGCTCTGGCGGGCCCGAGCCTCCTGAGACAACGCCCCGGCCGCCTCGGCGCGGGTCTTGGCGGCCGAGGCGCGGGCCCCGATGTCGCCCGACAGGTCCGAAGCATAGCGACTGAGGCTCATCGAGGCGGCGGCTGAGCTGCCGGCGCCGTCGAAGCTGACGGTGGTGGTGGCCGCGTCGGCCAGCAGCCGGGCCCCCCGGCCGTCGCCGCTGGACAGTGCCGAGGCTCCCGGCGCGGCGCCGAGGTTCAGCTGGGCCAGGGCCAGCCGGCCCGGGTTGCTGCGGATGTCGGTGCGGATCGAGAAGTCGTCGGCGCGGCTGCCCCGAACCCCGCCGCCCAGGCCGAACAGCTCGGTCATCGACACGCCCGAATGGGCCTGGACCGTAGTGTCGTCCAGCACCGATAGCGTCGCGGGCGGCGAGCCCGAGCCGGCGAAGCTGAGGGCGCCCTGGGCGTTCAGGCTGAAGGTCCCGTAGCGGCCAAGTCCCGTGGCCGGGTTGTTCAGGGCCGTGACCAGATCGGCCATTGTGCCCCCGGCGGGCACGGCGAAGCCGATGTCGCGCATCCGCCCGCCGCCCTCGGCGCCCAGGCGGAAGGTGATGGTCTCGCCCGCCCCGAAGCCATGCGGGCTGGCCGGGGTCAGGCCGGTGTCATAGGTGGCCGGCCGGTCCGATACGATCATGTCGTTCAGCCCGAACCAGTGCGAGAAGCCCTTGTCGTTCTTGCGCGCCGGATCGGTCGGATCGTCGGCGATGGCCACGCCGTTGGAGCCGGTGGCGGTGATCGACAGGCGCCCGTCGGTGAAGCTGGCCGTGGCCTGGCCGCCCAGCTGGGCGTTCAGCGTGGCGAGAAAGGTCGATGGATCGGCGGCCACGCCGTTGACGGTCATGGTCCCGCCCGAGAACACCACTTCGGCCTGGGTCTGGATCACTCCGGACGCATTGGTCACGGCGATGGTGGTCGTGCCCTGGAAGCCCGCCACGGCCGTCTCGAGGCCCTGACCCATGTTTCGTCCGGTCAGGCTGGTCGGGGCGGGGACAGAAGAGTTCTGGTTGTGGGCCCGGTTCAGCTCGTCGGCCACCCGGGCCATCAGCTCACCCAGCCGCTCGGCCGCCGCCGGCGCCTCGACGTCGCGCAGTTCCAGCAGGCCCTTGATCTCACCGCCGATCAGATTGTCGG
>CAXBPJ010000331.1:0-2941 GCA_963977325.1 uncultured Brevundimonas sp.
GCCTAATCCTGGCTTCCAACAGCGCGGCGCGAAAGGCGATGCTGAGCGGCGCGGGCGTGGCGTTCACGGCCCAGGGCGCTAAGGTCGATGAAGCCGCAGAGAAGATGCGGCTGCTGGCCGAGGGCGCCGGGCCGGCCGATGTCGCCCAAGCTCTTGCGGGCTTGAAGGCCCTGGCGGTGTCTCGCGCGCAGCCGGGCGCGTGGGTGTTGGGCTCGGATCAGACGCTGGAGTTCGAAGGCCGGCTGTTCGACAAGGCCGGCTCGACCGAGGAGGCCGGCGAGAGGCTGCGAATGCTGCGCGGCGGTTCCCATCAGCTGCACAGCGGCGTCGCCTTGGCGCGGGACGGCCATCTGGACTGGACCGCGCGTGACAGCGCCCGCCTGCACGTTCGCGAGGTCTCCGACACCTTCCTGAGCGACTATTTCGTTGCCGAGGGCGAGGCCCTGACCAGCTGTGTCGGCGGCTATCGGCTGGAAGGGCTGGGCGCTCAGTTGTTCGAGCGGGTCGAGGGCGATTATTTCACCGTGCTGGGCATGCCGTTGTGGCCGGTGCTGGCGGCGCTGCGCGAGCGCGGCGTGATCGCCACATGAGGATCGGCGCCGCGACACGGGTCGGCGGGGTCGTCGGCCGCCCGATCGGGCATTCGCTGAGCCCGCTGATTCACAACGCCTGGATCGAGGCTCTGGGCCTCGACGCCGTCTATCTGCCCTTCCCGGCCGGGGACGAAGGGGGCCTGACCGGTCTGACCCACGCGGTGCGCTCGGGCGCCATCGCGGGGCTGAATGTCACCGCGCCCTACAAGGCCTCCGCCTTCGCCGCCGCCGACCATCATGACCCGGCCGCCCTGGCCTCGGGGTCGGTCAACCTGCTGACACGCGACGACGGCCGACTGGCGGGCGGCTCGACCGACGGCGCGGGGGGTCTCGCGGCCCGAATTCGATCTCGCCGGAGCGCGGGTGCTGATCCTGGGGGCCGGCGGCGCGGCCGCGGCCGCCATTCCGGCGCTGGTCCAGGCCGATGCGCGCGCGGTGCGGGTGCTGAACCGTACGGCCTCGCGCGCCGCCGATCTGGCCGGGCGCTTCGGCGAGCGCGTGTCCGCCGCCGGAGAGGATAATGACCTGTCGGACATCGATCTTGTGATCAACGCCCTGTCCGGCGACGGCGCCCCCTTCGACTTTGGCCGCACACCAAGCGTTCGGAGCGCGCTCGACATGAGCTATCGCCCGGTTCGCACCGGATTCCTGATCGCGGCCGAGGACGCAGGGGCGGTGCCCGTGGACGGCCTGGCCATGCTGATCGGCCAGGCGCGGCCGTCGTTCGAGGCCATTTTCGGAACGCCGGCTCCGGACGCCTCCGACCTGGACATACGCGCCCTGTGCCTGGCTGAACTGGAGGCCTTGGCATGAAGCTTATCGGTCTGACCGGCTCCATCGGCATGGGCAAATCCACCACGCTCAGGATGTTCGCCGAGGCCGGCGCCGCGACCTGGGACGCCGACCAGGCGGTGCATGCTCTCTATCGCGCGGGCCAGCCGGGCGCCGAGGCGGTGCGGACGCTGTTCCTGGCCGCCGTCGGACCTATGGGCGTCGATCGCGGCGTGCTGGCGGCGTGGCTGGCCGGCGCGCCGGGACGTCTGGCCGAGCTGGAGGCGGTGGTGCACCCGCTGGTCGCCGCCCATCGTCGTGAGGCGATCGAGAGAGCCCGCGACGAGGGGGCGGCCCTGATGGTGCTGGACATCCCGCTGCTGTTCGAAACGGGCGGCGAGACGGCGGTGGATGCGGTGGTGGTGGTCTCGGCGTCGCCGGAGATCCAGGCCCAGCGGGTGCTGGCGCGACCCGGCATGACGCGTGAGAAGCTGGCCATGATCCTGGCGCGACAGACGCCGGACGCGGAGAAGCACGCGCGGGCCGACTTCGTGATCGATACCGGCCTGGGGCTGGTTCATGCCCGCGCCGAGGTTCAACGCGTTGTGGACGAGGTGTCGAAACCCGACTGGCGGCGGGTTTCGAAATCGGCCGAACCGGGCCAGTAAGGGCCTATGGCTCGCGAGATCGTCCTCGACACCGAAACCACCGGCTTCGACCCCAAGACCGGCGACCGTTTGATCGAGGTCGGCTGTATCGAGATCGACGACCTGCTGCCGACGGGCCGGACCTTCCATGCCTTCGTCAATCCCGAGCGGCTGATTCCGGCCGAAGCGATCCGCGTGCACGGCATCACGGACGACAAGGTGGCCGGCGCGCCCAAGTTCTCGGAGATGTGCGAGGAACTGCTCGATTTCATCGCCGACGCGCCGGTGATCGCCCACAACGCGGCTTTCGACCGCGCGTTCATCAACTGGGAGCTGGGGAACTGCGGCCGGCTGCTGCTGCATGAGAGCCGCTGGATCGACACCCTGCAGCTGGCTCAGGGGCGATTTCCCGGCATGGCCAATTCGCTGGACGCCCTGTGCAAGCGGTTCAAGATCTCCCTGGTCGAGCGGACCCTGCACGGCGCCTTGATCGACGCCCGTCTGCTGGCCTCGGTCTATCTGGAGCTGAAGGGTGGCAAGGAGCGGGTGCTGGACCTCAGCGCCGCGCGCGGACCGCTGACGGCCGCCGCCGCCGAAGCCGCGAGGCATGGCGCGCGCCCCCGGCCTCTGGCTCCGCGCGTCAGCGAGGGCGAGGCTGAGGCGCACCTGGCGTTCCTGAACGCCAAGCTGAAGGACCGAACGCTGTGGGCCGCCTATGGATTGGCCGGGGTTTGACCGCCCCGAAGCCTCTTGACGTTTTTCCGCCATCGGCGTCATCGACAGCGTAAAATCGCGCCGGTTGTCGGGGGCCGGACGAACGTCCATCATGCCCGAACCTGAGCTCACGGAGTCATCGTTCATGCGCGCCTTTTCTCGCCGCGGCCTAGCCTTCGCGGCCGCCGCCACCGCCGGTCTGGTCCTCGCCGCCTG
>CAXBPJ010000332.1:0-2933 GCA_963977325.1 uncultured Brevundimonas sp.
GGCCGGTCAGCCAACTGATGCGGCTGTTGGCCGGGCCGTTGTTGCGCGGATTGATGCGGTAACCCGCCAGCTTCAGCATCGGCTCGGCCAGTTCGGAGATGGGCGGCAGATTCGACCGGTCGAACAGCGCCAACCTTTCACGATCCGGGCTGAGGCTGGGGGTCGGGGTCGGATCGGTATCGAGGATGGCGTCGATCGGCGCCGGCGCGTCGTGATACTCCGGCGCCGTCTGCGCCGCCGCGTCCTGCGCCATCGCCGGTCCGGTCATCGCCAGTCCCGCCGCCATAATCAGCGCCGTCGTCGCCACGCCTATCGAACGTCCGTGCATCCTCATCCCCGTCTCTATCGCCCGGCCGAGTCGCCGGGTTGCAATCTATCGACCACCGATCCGCCGAAGGCCAGCCCTGGGACCCCGGCGCGGCGACATGTCGTCAGCGTCGCGCCGACAGCACCGCATCGCGCCCGACCGTCAGGCGGACGGCGATGAGCTCGCCCACAGCCGGCGGCGACCCTGTCGCTCGAAACCGCGCCCGCGCCGCGCCGCGCGCCACCGACACCTGGTGCTCGGCGCCCAGAAACCGCACCGCCGTCACGCGGGCCTCGACTCCTTCGGCCGCTGGAACGAACTGGTCAGATCGCACCAGGACGCTGGCGGGACCATCGGGAACTCCCGCCGCCGCCACGACGCCGAAGGCTGTTTCGGCGATGCCGCCTGCCACCGTCGCCTCCAGCACCTGGATCTCGCCCAGCAGCTCCGCCGCCACCGCCGAGACCGGCGCGCGATAGCAGGCCTCGGGCGTCCCGGTCTGCAGGATGCGCCCCTTGTCCATCAGCGCCAGGTCGTCGGCCGTCATCAGGGCGTCCTCGGCGTCGTGGGTGACGACCAGCACCGCCGCACCCTGGGCTCTGAGCACCGTCAGCAGATGATCCCTCACCTCCCCGCGCAGATGGCGGTCGAGACCGGAGAAGGGCTCGTCGAGCAGGATCACGCCCGGCTCTCGCGCCAGCGCCCGGGCCAGGGCCACGCGCTGCTGCTCGCCGCCCGACAGCTGATGCGGCCAGGCCGAAGGTGACGTTGCCGAGCACGCTGAGGTGCGGAAACAGGGCGTAGTCCTGGAACAGCAGGCCGACCCCCCGATCCTGCGGCGCGACCTGGCGGCCGGGTTCGGACAGCAGCCGCTCACCCAGATGGATCGATCCGCCATCCATCGGCTCCAGCCCGGCGATCTGACGCAGCAGGGTGCTCTTGCCGCAGCCCGAGGGTCCGAGCAGCGCCGTGATCCGTCCGGGCGTCAGTGTGAGGTCCGCGCCCTGCACCGCCGTCCGCGCGCCATACCGGCGGGTCGCGCCCCGCACGGTCAGCCTGTCCCCGGTCATGCGTCCGACCCCGGCCTTGATGCGGCGATGCGGCGGGTCAGCCAGATCACGCCCGGCAGGGCCAGGCCGACGATGATCAGCGACGGCCATCCGGCCTGGGGCAGGCGTTCGTCCAGAGCGTAGTTGGAGGCCATAACCGCCAGGGTGTCGAAGTTGAACGGCCTGAGGATCAGGGTCGCGGGCAGTTCCTTGAGCACATCCACAAGCACGATCAAACCGGCCGTCAGCAGCGCGCCCCGAGCCAGCGGCAATCGCACCGCCCAGGCCGCGCCCAGCTCGGACCGTCCCAGCGCCCGGGCCGACCGCACCATCGAGGGAGTCACCTTCGCCAGCCCGGCTTCGATCGGCTCCACCGCCGCCGCCATCAGCCGGGCGGCATAGGCGTAGATCAGCAGGATCAGTCCGGCCCCGACGCCGGTCGTCGCCCCGGGAATCAGGCTCCAGACCAGCGCGGCGGGCAACAGCAGTCCGATGGCCATCACCGCCCCCGGCGTCGCATAGCCCACCCCGGCCACCCGCGCCGTCACCGGCAGCCTGTCCGCCCCGAGAGCCAGCAGGGTCGCCAGGGCCACGGTCACGACCGCGCCCGCCAACCCCATGAGCAGGGTGTTGCGTCCGGCCTCGATGAGCCGGGGCCATTCCGGCCTGATGTCGATCGAACTGACCAGCAACCAGCCCATCGGCAGGATCAGGGCGACCGTCAACAGCAGGACACAGAAGCCCGTGGCCAGGGCCGCGCGCCAGCCCTTGAGATCCGTCACCGGCAGCGGCCGCCAGCGAGCTCCCGCCGTCTCGAAGCCTCGACCCTTGCGTCCCCATCGCTCCAGCCAGAGCAGCACGGCCGCCGTGGCCATCAGCGGCAGGGCGAACTGGGCCGCCGACGCCGTCGAGCCATAGACCGACCAAGCCCGCACCACGCCGGTGGTCAGGGTCTGGACCGCCAGGAACTGCACCGCCCCATAGTCGGCCAGCGTCTCCATCACCGCCAGGGCCACCCCCGCGGCTAGAGCCGGTCGTGCCAACGGCAGGGCCGCGCGCCACACGGCCCGCGCCGGGCTGGCGCCCAGCATCCGCGCGGCCTCCAGGGCGCTGACCGACTGGTTCACCAGGGCGGCGCGCATGGCCAGATAGACGTAGGGGTAGAAGGCGCAGCCCAGCACCAGCACCGCGCCGGGGAAGGATCGCATCTGGATCGCCAGATCGAACCCCAGCGCGTCCCGCATCCAGAATCTCAGCGGCCCGGCCACGTCCAGCAGGTCGGCATAGGCATAGGCCAGGGCGAAGGCCGGGGCCGCCAGCGGCAGGGCCAGGGCCCAGGCGAACACCCCCCGTCCCGGAAAGCGGTGCATAACCACCAGCCACGCCGCGACCGAACCGACGACCGCAGTGACCAACGCCACCAGCGCCGCCAGCCCGGCCGAGGTCAGGGCGTAACGGGCCACGTCCCGCGCGGCGATGTCCGCACCCGGTCCCGACAAGGCCGCGATCACCACCCCGACCAGGGGCAGCAGCGCCGTCGCCGCCGCCAGCATGGCCAGCAGCCGCAATGGCGAAGG
>CAXBPJ010000333.1:0-2925 GCA_963977325.1 uncultured Brevundimonas sp.
GCTTCCTGGTCGGCTCGGGCCTGGGCTACGAGGCCATCGGCGTGCTGACGGCCCTGATCGAGGACAGCCCGGCCATGGCCGGCGAGGCCGAGGTGCGCGGCCTGCGCGGCGCCGCCCGCGTCTCCATCGGCCGCCTGGCCGAGGCCGAGACCGATTTCGCCAACGCCAGCCTGTCGGGCGACCCCTCGGCCAAGGTCTGGCAGGGCTATATCGCCGCCCAGCAGGGCGACTGGGCCGCCGCACGCCAGGCCTTCGCCGCCGGCGCCCGCGCCGTCGACCAGTTCCCCGGCGCCTGGCGCGCCCGCTTCGCAACCTCCCACGCCCTGGCCGCGCTGGAGACCGGCGACCTGGCCGCGACCCGGTCCCTGCTGGCCTACGCCTTCGCCCAGGACGCCCCGGCTCCGGACCAGCTGGCCGCCCGCCTGGTCCAGGCCCGGCTGTTCGAGCTGGAGGGGCAGGGCGACCGGGCCCTGGCCGTCTTCACCGCCGTCGCCCGCGCGCCGCTGGACGGCATCGCCACCCCCGCCAAGCTGGGCCAGACCCGGCTGGAGCTGGCCCGGAACGCCATCAAGCCCGAGGAGGCCGCCGCCCGGCTGGAGCCGCTGCGCTGGCGCTGGCGTGGCGACGCCACCGAGCTGGCCGTGATCCGCACCCTTGGCGACATCTATCTGTCCCAGGGCCGCTATCGCGAGGCTCTCGAGGCGTTGCGCGGCGCCGGCCGTCGCCTGCCCGACCTGCCCGAGGCGGTCGAGCTGCAGAACGACCTCGCGGCCGCCTTCCGCGCCCTGTTCCTGGAGGGCGGGGTCGACGGGCTGGAGCCGGTCCAGGCTCTGGCCTTGTTCTACGACTTCCGCGAACTGACGCCCGTCGGCGCCGAGGGTGACGACATGGTGCGGCGTCTGGCGCGGCGCCTGATCGACGTCGACCTGCTGACCCCCGCCGCCGAACTGCTGAAGCACCAGGTCGACAACCGCCTCGACGGCGTGGCCAAGGCCCAGGTCGCCACCGATCTGGCCGGGGTCTATCTGATGAACCGCCAGCCCGAACAGGCGCTGCAGACCATTTGGGCCACCCGCACCACCTTGCTGCCCACCGCCCTGAACAGCGAGCGGCGCGCGCTGGAGGCCCGCGCCCTGGCGGATCTCGGGCGCTTCGATCACGCGCTGGAGCTGCTGGAGGCGGACAATTCCACGGCCGCTGTCGCCGTGCGCGCCGACGTCCGCTGGCGTCGCCAGGACTGGGCCGAGGCCGCCGCCCTCTACGAGCGCCTGCTGGCCGGGCGTGAGGGCGGCGCCCTGACGCCGGAGGAGGAGAGTCGCCTGATCCGCGCCGGCGTCGGCTACACCCTGGCCCGTGATCCCGGCGGCGTGGCGCGTCTGTCCGGCCGCTATGGCGATCTGGTCGAGGGCGCCCGCTCCGCCCCGGCCCTGCGCATCGCGCTGGATGACGGCGGCGAGGTCTCGGTCGCGGACCTGCAACAGGTCACCGCCCGGGCCGACACCTTCACCGGCTGGGTCGCGGCCCAGAAGGCGGCCTGGCGCGAAAAGACCGGCGCGGGCGCTGAGCCCGGCCGGTCCTCGGATACCCGTCAGGCGGCGGCTGAAACCAGCGCGGCCGCCTGATGCTCAGGATCGCTTAGCCGTTGACGGCGTCCTTCAGCGGCTTGGACACGCGGAAGCGCACGGCCTTCGAAGCCGGGATCTTGATGGTCGCGCCGGTGGCCGGGTTGCGGCCCTCACGGGCGGCGCGGTCGGCGGTGTCGAACACGCCGAGGTTCGAGATGCGCACGTCGCCGCCCGACTTCAGGGTCGAGTGAACGGACTTCACCAGGGCGTCGAGAACGCGGCCGGTGTCGGCCTGCGACACGCCGGAGGCCTTGGCGACGGCGGCGATGAGTTCGGCTTGGGTCATGGTCGTTTCCAGTAGCGTCGCCGTCCCCGGCGATCAGGTTGCGTTTCCAGCCCGCCAGGCTCGGCGCCGAGGACGAAACCTCGACTCGCCGGCGAGCGGACGCCCGATATTCCGCCGAAATCGCCGCGTGGCAAGGGTCCGGGCCGAATTGGGGCGCATTTCGGGCAGGGTCAGCCCGCCCCCGCCCCCCGCTGGAAGCTCTCCACAAGCGATCCCGCCACCAGCCGCCACCCGTCCACCAGCACGAAAAAGATCAGCTTAAACGGGAGGCTGACGATCACCGGCGGCAGCATCATCATGCCCATGCTCATCAGCACCGAGGCCACCACCAGGTCGATCACCAGGAAGGGCACGAACAGCAGGAACCCGATCTCGAAGGCCCGTTTCAGCTCCGAGATCATGAAGGCCGGGGTCACCACGCGCAGCGGCAGGTCCTGGGCGCTCTCGGGCGTCTCGACGTTCGACAGGCGGGTGAACAGGGCCAGATCGTCCTGATCCACCTGGCCCAGCATGAAGGTCTTGACCGGTTCGGAGGCGGCGTCGAACGCCTGCGGCAGCTCCATCTGCTGGTCCATCAGCGGCCGGATGCCCGAGTCGTAGGCGTCCTGCCAGGTCGGGGCCATGACGATGGCGGACAGGAACAGGGCCAGGGACACCAGCACGGCGTTGGGCGGCGACTGCTGAAGCCCCAGCGCAGTCCTGAGCAGGCTCAGCACCACCACGATGCGCACGAAGCTGGTGGTCATGATCACGATGGAGGGCGCCAGCGACAGCACCGTGACCAGGCCGACCAGCTGCACCACCCGCTCGGTCAGGCCCGCCCCGGTGCCCAGATCGACATTGATCGCCGATCCGCCGCCTTGAGCCACCTCCTGCGCCAAAGCGCCGAGCGGCCAGATCAGGCACAGGGCCGTGACGATCAGCGACAGCAGGGCGGCGCGCTTCAGCTCGGCGCGGGTGGGGAGGCTCAGAAGTCTCTCCCTCCCCCGCCGGGGGAGGGTGGTCGTCGCGTGG
>CAXBPJ010000334.1:0-2923 GCA_963977325.1 uncultured Brevundimonas sp.
GCCCTCGGCCGTCCAGCCCGCGAAGGCGCGTTCCAGCTTGGGCTGCAGCTCCGACAGAGGCAGATCGCCGACCACCACGAGGGTGGCGTTGTCGGGGCGGAACCAGGTGTCGTGCCAGGCCTCGGCGTCGGCCGGCGTCAGGGTCTGGACGCTCTGCTCGGTGCCGGAGGTCGGTCGACCCTGCGGGCTCTCGGGACCATAGAGGTCCGCCGACAGGACGCGGCCGGCGATGGCCCCGGGGCTGCGGTTGGCCTGCTGGATGTTGGCGATCTGCATCGCCTGCGACCGGGTGAAGTCCTCGGGCCGGAAGGCAGGATTCTGGATCACGTCGGCGTAAAGCTCCAGCGACGGGTCGATCCGCGACGACAGGGCGTTCATCGACACATTGGTCGAATTGATCCCGGAGCCGGCGCCCAGGGTCGCGCCCAGCAGTTGCAGCCGGTCGCTGATCTCCAGCGAGTCCAGATCCTCGGTGCCGTTGGTCATCACCGCCGGGGTCAGGGAGGCGAGACCGCCCTTGCCTTGCGGGTCAACCGCCGAGCCGGCGTCGAAGATCATGTTCATCGACACGGTCGGCACGTTGTCGCGCTGCACCAGCATCACCTTCATGCCGTTCGACAGGGTGGCCTGTTCGATGGCGGGGAAGGTCGCGGCCGGCACCGCGCCGGGGGCCGGCATCTGGGAGCGGTCCACGTCCTGGCCGGAGGCGGCGTATTCGGGGAAAGGCACGACCTCAAGCGTATAGGAGCCGTCGGTCAGCCACTCGCGACCGGCGGCGGTCAGATCGTTGGGCTGGGCGTCGAGAATGCGCTGATAGCCTTCCTTCCAGGCGCCGGGATCGCCCAGGAAGACCTCGCTCTCGGCCAGGCGGTCGGACTTACCCCCAAAGCCGCCGACCCGCTCCAGGCCGCGCACGAAGCCGGCCCCGACCACGGTCCGGGCGCGCTCCAATTCCTCGCGCGTGGGGCCTTCTTCCAGCAGACGGGCCATCTCCTCGTCGACCACGGCTTCGATGGCGGCGAGGTCCTGGCCGGGCTTGGCGGTGACCATGACCAGGAACTGGCTGCCGATCTCGCTCTCGGACGTGCCGGCGAAGACCTGGGTGGCGACCTGGTCCTCATGCACCAGGCGGCGATACAGGCGCGAGGAGCGGCCCGAGGACAGCACCTGACCCAGCATGCCCAGGTGGTCGGTGTCCGCCTCGCCGGTCGGCGGCACGTTCCACACCTTGTACAGGCGCGGCTGACCGACGCGGTCGTACATCACCTCGCGCTGCTCGCCCTCCATCTTGGCGATCATGCGCGCCGGCTGGGTGACGGGCGGCCCGGGCGGAATGGCCCCGAAATAGCGTTCGACCTTTTCGCGGGCGACCTCCGGCGTGATGTCGCCGGCCAGCACGATCACGGCGTTGGCCGGGCCGTAATAGTCGCCGAACCACTCCTGGACGTCTTCCAGGCTGGCGGCCTCCAGATCGGCCATCTCGCCGATGACGGTGTGGCCATAGGGATGGTCGTCGGGATAGGTGGCCTTGGTGATGGCGTCCCAGACGCGACCATAGGGCTGGTTCTCGCCCTGGCGCTTCTCGTTCTGAACCACGCCGCGCTGCTCATCCAGGCGCGCCTGGTCGACGGCGCCCAGCAGGTGGCCCATGCGGTCGCTCTCCAGCCACAGCACGCTGTCCAGCGCCGAGGTCGGCACGTTCTGGAAATAGTTGGTGCGGTCGGTGTTGGTGGTGCCGTTCTGGTCGGTGGCGCCCAGCAGTTCGGTCGCCTTGAAGAAGTCGTCGTTGAAATGCTCCGAGCCGTTGAACATCAGGTGCTCGAACAGGTGCGCGAAGCCGGAGCGGCCCTCGGGCTCGTTCTTGGAGCCGACGTGATACCAGAGGTTCACCGCAACGATCGGCGCCTTGTGATCCTCGTGCACGATCAGGGTCAGGCCGTTGTCCAGCACCATCTTGGTGAAGGGAATGTCGATCTCCGGCAGGGCCGGCAGGGTCTCGCCCCGTGGCTGGGCGGCGACGGCCGAGGCGGCGGTGGTGGTGGCGGCGGCATCCTGGGCGACGGCGGGCAAGCCGGTCATCAGGGCGGCGGCGCAGGCGGTGGCGAAGGCTAGGCGACGAAGAGTCATGGGGAAAAGCCCCTCCCGAACAACGATGTCGGCAGTCGTAAGGGACGAGGGCGCGGGGCGGAACCCTCGCAAACATGACTCTTTGTTCACAGTAAACGCCGCTTAACCCTCCTGGCGCACAAGGAGAGGTTAGTCGTCCGGAGTCTCGCCCACCGCCATGACCGCCGCCACCGTCACCCCCAGCGCCTGGACCGTACGCGCCTGGACCGGCTTCCGTATCGTCTGGTCGGCGCCGCTGACGGTGCGGTTTCGCGGCGCGGCTCAGGCGGCGGCGGCCATCCTGGCCGTCGCCGCCCTCGGGCGCCCCCGCCACCAACTGGCTGGGCGGGTTCGGGGCGGTGGTCGCGGACCTGCTCTATCAATCGCTGGGCCTGGCCGCCTGGGTCGCTCTGCTGCTGTGGCTGGCCTTCGGCGCCGCCCGGGCGCTTGGCGGCGCGGTCGAGGGGCGGCTGCGGCCGACGCCGCTCAAGGCCCTGATCGCCGCGCTCGGCGTGCTGGCGCTGTCCGGCGCCCTGTCGTCACCGCCGGAGCCCGCCGCCTGGCCCCTCGCTTCGGGTCTGGGTGGGCTATGGGGTGACGGGATCGTCGGCTTGATCGCGCGAGGCTTTGGTGTGCTCCACCCCGGCGCCGCGCCCGTGCTGGCGGGGCTTGTTCTGGCAGGCTTTGGTCTGTGGGCCGTCGGTTATGCCGTGGGCCTGCGCTGGCGCGACTTCGGAGATGTCGCCGCTCTGGTGGGCCGCCGGACACGGCGTGCCGCCGAACCCGCAGGTGCGCGCAAGGCGTCGCCGCGCAAACC
>CAXBPJ010000335.1:0-2911 GCA_963977325.1 uncultured Brevundimonas sp.
GCGTGACCAGGCTCTGCCACAGGGTGCGCAGCGCCCGCGCCATCTCGAAGCGATAGATGGCCCAGACGCCATGGGGGTTGCCGATCACGCCGCGCGCTCCTCGTGGACCAGGCCGACGAAGATGTCCTCGAGCGAGCTCTGGCGAGTGTTCAGGTCCTTGAAGCCGATCCCGGCGTCGGACAGCCGGCGCAGCAGCTCGGGCACGCCGGTCTCCTCGCGGTTCGCGTCGAACGAATACTCCAGCTCCTGACCCTCCGCCTTGAGCATCAGGTCGTATTCGCCGAGGGCGGCGGGCACGGCGTCGAGCGGCTCCTGTAGATTCAGCGTCAGGGTCTTTCTGCCCAGCTTCTTCATCAGGGAGGTCTTGTCCTCGACCAGGATCAGCTGACCCCTGGCGATGACGCCCACCCGATCGGCCATCTCCTCGGCCTCCTCGATATAGTGGGTGGTCAGGATGATGGTGACGCCGCGCTCGCGCAGCTTTCTCACCATCGCCCACATGTCGCGCCGCAGCTCCACGTCGACCCCGGCCGTGGGCTCGTCGAGAAACAGGATGTCGGGCTCATGGCTCAGCGCCTTGGCGATCAGCACCCGCCGCTTCATGCCGCCCGACAGGTGCATGATCTTGGTGGTCTTCTTGTCCCAGAGGCTTAGGTCCTTCAGCAGCTGCTCCAGGAAGGCGTCGTCCTGGGGCTTGCCGAACAGGCCGCGGCTGAACCGGGTGGTGGCCCAGACGGTCTCGAAGGCGTCGGTGGTCAGTTCCTGGGGCACCAGACCGATGCGGTTCCGCGCCTGGCGATAGTCGTCGACGATGTCGAAGCCCTCGACCGAGACCTTGCCGGCCGTCGGACTGACGATGCCGCAGACCAGGGAGATGAAGGTGGTCTTGCCCGCGCCGTTGGGACCCAGCAGCGCGAAGATCTCGCCCTTGCGGATCTCCAGATCGGTGGGCTTCAGGGCCTCAAGGCCCGAGGCGTAGGTCTTTCCGAGACCCTCGGCGACAATCACCGATGTCATGCGCACCCCCGGTTCAATTCGCCGCACAGGTGGGGCGGGATGTCGCGGGTGTCCAGAGCCAGATGTCGGAAAGCGGACGCTTAGTCCGCGCCGATGACCTCGAAGGCGGCGTTCGAGACCGTGGCGTCTACGCCCGGCCCCATGATGATCGCGCCGGCCAGCAGGATGGCCCCGGCCGCGCACAGCGCCGAGGCGCCCAAGCCCGCCCACCAGTTCGCCAATCGATGCGGCGTCTCCAAGAGCCTGCGCGCCTTGTGGATGCCGTCAATCGCGTGGGTCATGGTCCTCTCCCTCGTCCCCAGCAAACGCCCGACACGGTTAACGCTCCGTTCACGGCGGGCGGGGCAGACGCCGATTCTCCTCCTCGTCGAGCGGCGATGGGGAGGTGGCGCGGCGAAGCCGTGACGGAGGGGCGCGACGGCGAAGCCGACGCTGGCGGACAGAGGCGCCTCCACCACTTCGTGGTCCCCCTCCCCATCGCTGCGCGACGGGGAGGAAAGTCGAGACCTTGGCGTCACTCGCTCCCGGCCCTAGAAGCCGCGCATGATCCTGGTCGTCGATAACTACGACAGCTTCACCTACAACCTCGTCCATTACCTGGCCGAGTTGGGGGCCGAGACGCGCGTGGTGCGCAACGATCAGCTGACGGTGGACGAGGTCTGGGCCGCGCGGGCCGACGCCATCCTTTTGTCGCCAGGGCCGTGTTCGCCGAACGAGGCGGGCATCTGCCTGCCGATCCTGGAGACCGCGCCCGAGGCCATGCCGATCTTCGGTGTCTGTCTGGGCCATCAGGCGATGGGTCAGGCGTTCGGCGGCGAGGTGGTGCGCGCCAAGAGCCTGATGCACGGCAAGACCTCGCCGATCCTGCACGAGGGTCAGAGCGTGTTCAAAGGACTGCCGAACCCGTTCACGGCCACGCGCTATCACTCGCTGGCGGTCAGGCGGGACACCCTGCCCGATGTGCTCGCGGTCACCGCCTGGACCGAGGACGGCGAGATCATGGGGCTGGCCCATAAGACGCGGCCGATCCACGGGGTGCAGTTCCACCCGGAATCGATCGCCACCGAGCACGGCCACGACCTGATCGGCAACTTCCTCGATCTGGCCAATGTGCGCCGGACGGCGATGGTCTGATGGCCGACGGGTTCAAGCCTCTGCTGGCCAAGCTGGTCGACGGCCGGGTGCTGTCGGGCGACGAGGCGCGGGACTTCTTCGCCGCCTGTCTGAGGGGCGAGCCGACCCCGGCCCAGGTGGCGGCGGCGGTGACGGCGCTGCGCATCCGCGGCGAGACGGTCGAGGAGATCGCCGCCTTCGCC
This sequence comes from uncultured Brevundimonas sp., assembly GCA_963977325.1. Lineage (GTDB taxonomy): Bacteria > Pseudomonadota > Alphaproteobacteria > Caulobacterales > Caulobacteraceae > Brevundimonas. Next base: position 2,334 of record CAXBPJ010000335.1, read on the forward strand.
ACCGCCATGAGGAAGGCGGCGCGGACGCTGAACCACCCCTATGACGCCATCGACACCTGCGGCACCGGCGGCGACGGCGCGCACACCTTCAACATCTCGACGGCGGCGGCCCTGGTGCTGGCGGGAGCGGGGATCAAGGTGGCCAAGCACGGCAACCGGGCGCTGAGCTCCAAGTCCGGATCATCGGACGTGCTGTCGGCCCTGGGCGTCAGTCTGCAGGCGGACGCAGCCCAGCAGCGGCGGTCGCTGGACGAGGCCGGCATCGCCTTCCTGTTCGCACCGGCCTACCATGGGGCCATGCGTCATGTCGGGCCGGTCAGGGCCGAGATCGGCTTTCGGACGGTGTTCAACCTGCTAGGGCCGCTGTCCAATCCAGCCGGCGCGCGGCGGCAGGTGATGGGGGTCTATGATCCGCGCCTGCTGGAGCCCCTGGCCGAGGTGCTGGGCCGGCTGGGCGCGGTTCGGGCCTGGACCGTGCACGGCCAAGGCCTCGATGAACTGACCACGACGGGCGTGACTGAGGTGGCCGAATGGCGCGACGGTGCGGTGCGCCGATTCCAGGTCACGCCCGAAGACGC
>CAXBPJ010000336.1:0-2907 GCA_963977325.1 uncultured Brevundimonas sp.
CGGCGTCCATGGAGGCGTCGTCGGTGACGTCGGCCTGGATCAGCAACTTGGCGCCGACGCTCTCCGCCAGCGGCCGCACCCGCCGCTCCAGCCCCTCGCCCAGATAGGTGAAGGCCAGCTCCGCGCCCTGCGCCGCCAGCTGCGAGGCGATGCCCCAGGCGATGGAGTTGGAATTGGCCACCCCCATGATCAGGCCCTTCTTGCCCTTCATGAGTTCGCCCTTAGGCAGGGTCCAGGCGGATTCGGCGGCCATCGGTGATCTCCTTAATGGCGCTATCGCCGTGCTCGCGGAGCCCGGCTGCTTGAGCGCATCTTGGGGCGGAGGGTTAGCAGGGGTGCGACGGGCGCGGAAGGGTCGCCTTGCGCCAGCCTATTCGGTCGCCGCCGGGGGCTCGGCCGAACGTTCGGCACGCCGGTTCCCGCCATTGCGATTTCGGCCGTCGCGATCGCCGCGATGGCGCCGGTGACGGGCGCCCGTCTTGGTCAGGATCGGGGCGAGGTCGGCGCGCTGCTCGGGCGGCAACGCCTCCAGCATGTCCAGGGCGCCCTGCTCCAGTCGCGCCCGACCGCGCATTTCGGCGGCGGTGGAGCGGGCCAGCGCTTCGGTCACGACGGCGCGGTCGAATCGAGGGCTGGAGGCAAGCTCGACCGCTTCGACGCGCGCCTGCCGGGCCTCGCGGAAATCGGGGCGGGCGGCCAGGGCGTTCTCGCGTAACGTCTGGCGCACGGTGTCACGCTGGGCCTCCGGCAGGCTTTCGACCACCTGCAACATCGGCACCCGCGCGGGCGGTGGGGCCTCTTCACGGGCTAGGCGGGGGCCCAAAATGGCGCCCGACGCCAAGGCTCCTATGGCGAACAGGTTCAGCGCGACGGAAACGCCAAGCGCGATCTTGAGCTGGCGCGGCGTCATCCCAGCACCTCCAGGTCGTCATAGGCCGGAATGGAGGCCTGATAGAGCACGCTGTCGGCTTGAAGCTGGGCGTGCAGTCCCTGGGTCATTTGAACACCGAACAACACGCCGGCGGCGCAGGCCGCCGCCCAGCCCGCCCCCGACAGCCAGCCCGCAGGTCGCGTGAACAGCGGTTGTCGGGGCCTCAAGCCAGCCTCGGCCGACGCGATGACACGCGCGCGTAGGTGGGCCGAGGCCTCGGCGCGCGGCGCGCGGTCCAGCAGGACATCCAGACCCTGGGCCTCGGTCAGGATGGCGGCGGCGCGATCGCCGTGCGTTGCGCGAAAGGCTTCGGCGGATGCGCGCTCAGCCTCGGGCCAGCGACGGATATCGCCGCCCCACGCCTCGGCCAGCGCCTGAAACCGGGTGTCGTCCATCATCGTCTCGCCCCTGTCATCCCGCCTATTCCTTCAGATCCGCCAGGGTGGCGCGAAGAGCGCGACGGCCGCGCCCCAGCAGGCTTTCCAGCGCCTCGACACTGACGTCCATGAGCTGGGCGGCCTCGATGTTTCCCAACTCCTGATAGTGACACAGCACGATGGCTTCCCTCTGCCGTTCCGGTAGTTTTTGCAGGGCCGCCTCGACCCGTTTGCCGATGTCGGCGGCGATCAGCCCGCGATCGGGCGCCGGTCCGGGATCGATCTGATCCGGCACGGTCTCGACCGCCACATCGCGCCGCTTCCTCAGGCGGTCGTAGCAGAGGTTGAGCCCCACGCGGTGAAGCCATGTATCGAACCTGGCCTGGCCGGGCGTCCAGCGCGGGGCCTGTTTCCAGGCGCGCATCATCGCCTCCTGCGCGACATCCTCCGCCTCGGCCGGATCGCCCAGCATACGCTGGGCGAGGTTCAGCATACGCGGCAGCTTGCGCGCCATCATGGCCTGGATGGCCGCCGGCTCTCCACGCGCCACGCGGATCACCAGATCGCCGTCGGGATCCTCGACCCTTTTCAAGCGCGCCCTCGGACAGCGGGCAGGCGGACGGGGCAGCCCGCTCGGTCGAACTCAAACGCCCCGTCATGGCCGTTACTCCGCAGTCGGCGCCGCTCGGGCGGCGCGGCGGGCGCGGCGTTCACCGCGCATCTCGCGTCGCTCTTCGCGGGTGACCACACCATCGCCGTCCTTGTCCATGCGCGCGAAAGCCTGTTCGGCGCGAGCGCGGGCGTCGGCCACAGTGACGGTGCGGTCGGCGCGGTCAACCCGCTGCATGCGCCCGGCACCGCGACGGCCCATACGTTGGCCGCGCTCGGCGTGGCCAGCGTCGAACTCGGCGCGGCTGATCGACCCATCCGAGTTGGCGTCCAGCTTGGCGAACCGGGCGTTCATCCGCTCGCCGCGCCGCGCCTCGCGCGCGGCGCTACGTTCACCAGCGGTGACCGTACCGTCCGCGTTTGTGTCGAGGCTTTCAACTCGCTGGACGGCGCGATTGACGAAATCGGCCTGGGCGACCGGCTCGGCCCAGCGCGGGGCGCGCTCGGCGGGTTGTTGCTGGGCGATGGCGGCGCCGGTGACGGCCCCAAGGATGAGGACGGCCGCGCCGCCCCTCACGATGATCTTTCTCACGATGAAACCTCCAAGGGCGCGACGGCGCCGCATTGTCCCTGTCTGGAGATTTCAACGTCGACGGAGACGCGTTCCGTCGCAGGGATAGGCGGGAGCGGCCACCGCCGCTCCCGAATACGTCACTTCTTGCCGAATAGGATGTCGAGCAGGCCGCTGAAGAAGCCTTTGCGCTCGCCCTGATTGGTCTGTCCAGTAGAGGCGCTGGACGGGGTCGAGGCGGCCGGCGCGGCGGCGGCCGGCGTCGGGATCGCCGCCGGCGCCGGGGCTGCGGCAGGCGCGGGCACGGGCTCGACCGGCCTGGGCGCCGAGGCGACGCGGCGGGTGGCCGGCTCCTTTGGCTTGGCGGTCGCGGCGGCGCGCGGCGTGGTCGTCCTGCTCGCTGCAGGCTTGGCGGCCTT
>CAXBPJ010000337.1:0-2904 GCA_963977325.1 uncultured Brevundimonas sp.
CGCTGGAGGTCCGGGGCAAGGGGCTTGTCGCCTATGCGCTCAGGGCCCATGACGAGGTGCGCGCCGCCGAGGACTATTTCGACGACATCCCGGCGGTGAAGGCCGACAAGGACATGGTCGAGATCGCCGCCCGCATCATCGGCCAGAAGGAGGCGGACTTCGACCCGACCCAGTTCACCGATCGCTACGACGATGCGCTGCGCGAGATGATCAAGGCCAAGCAGAAGGGCGGCAAGAAGGCTTTGGTCGAGGCGCCCGAGCCCGACGACACCAATGTCATCGACCTGATGGCGGCTCTGAAGAACAGCCTCAAGGGTTCGGCCTCCGGAGCGCGCCGCAAGGCCCCCGCAAAAAAGACGGCCGCCAAGGCTCCAGCCAAGAAGGCCGCGCCGCGCAAGAAAGCGAGCTAGGCTGCCTCAGCCGCAGTGGGCGAAAAAGGATTCGATCTTGGGCCGCGACGCCGGCTGCGGCGCCATCATCTGACGCTCGTCGCCGGCCCACTGGGCCATCCAGCCGGTCTGGCGGAAGCGGATCAGCACGGGATGCTTTGTCGAAAGCTCCGCGCTCAGGAAGGGCCCATCGGTCGGTGACGGTTCGGCCAGGGCCGCCAGGGTTTCGATCTCGCCCCCGGCTTCCAACCGGATTTCCTCGGGCTCGCCCGGCCAGGCGTCGCGCGAGACGATCACCACGCCCGAGTTTCGCGAGCACTCCAGCCCCAGCCGGAGATCGTCGCTATTCGGCGCCCCATAAGCCAGCTTGGCCTCGGAGCCGTCGACCGTATAGGTCCAGTCCAGACCGGCGACCGGCTGCGGCGCGCCACTGTCGGCCGCCGCGCCGACGGGAGGCGTTTCGGCGATGTCGGCTGTGGTGCTCATGCAAGCGGCCGTCATGCCGGTGACCAGAAGCATGGCCAGCCAAGCGCGGCGGCCGCGCGACGGAACGATCTCGGCAGGGGACACGCGCTCGACCACCGCCCTCATCCGCACAGGGCCACGAAGCGGCGCAGACCCGCGCGGGCCTCTTCACCCACCTCGATCCTGTGCGGTCGGCCCAGCCCCTGAACCGACAACCGGCCCTCGGCGGCGAAACCGGCGAAGACCGGGTGATCCGTGCGCAGGGAAAAGCTCAATCGTTCGCTCCGCGCCGTCAACTCGCTGGTCGCCGCCGCGCCGCGAGCGCTGAGCGTGACGAAGCCCGGCGCGCCGGCATCGCCCTCGGCCGGCGTCCGGCTCTGCAGCCGGCTGCATCGCCAGGGACACGAGGGTGAAAAGCATCATGATCGTCCGCCCCCAGACGGTCGACGCCCCGAAAAAGGGCCGGATCGGGCCGCGCCAGACGTCGGACCTAGGTGACGCAACGCCGCTCGCCGGATCGGGTTCACCCGCAGCCGGCCTTGGCGCCGAAACGTGACCGGCCTACAGCCCCGCCCATGTCTTCGCCATCCGACCGTCCAGGCACCGCGGCCGCTCCGACCTGGGGCCCGGTGCGCTCTTTTGGGCGGATAAAGTCGCGCACCCTGAAGCCGCGGCAGGCGGCGCTGTTCGACACACTGCTGCCCCGCATCGCCGTGCCCGACCCAGCGGCGGGACCCATAGACCCTCAGGCCTTGATGCCGGGCGCAACCGAGGCCTGGCTGGAGATCGGCTTCGGCGGCGGCGAGCATCTGGCGGAACAGGCGGCGCGGCGTCCAGACGCGCTGATGATCGGGTGCGAGCCCTTTCTGAACGGGGTGGGCTCGGCCTTGCGTCATATCGAGGAGCGGGGGCTGGAGAATGTGCGGCTGCACGCCGGCGACGCCCGCGACGTCATGAACACCCTGCCCGACGCCTCGTTGGATCGGGTGATGATCCTGTTCCCCGATCCCTGGCCCAAGGCGCGGCACAACAAGCGACGCTTGATCCAGGACGAGACCGCCATCGAGATGGCGCGGGTGTTGAAGCCAGGAGGCCGGCTGCGCTTTGTCACCGACTGGAAGGACTACGCCGCCTGGGCGCTGGAGCGGCTGGAGCGGACGCAGGGCTTGGTCTGGCTGGCCGAGGCCGCCGACGACTGGCGCGTCGCTCCCGCCGACCACGTCGTCACCCGCTATGAGGACAAGCAGCTGGGCGACACGCCGCCGATCTTTCTGGAGTTCGAGCGGCGCTAATCGAAAACCCGCACGCCGATCTCGCCGTCGGCTGTCATCCAGGCGCGCTTCATGCCCTGGCTGTTGTAGGGATCGGCGATATTGCCCTCGCGATCCACCGCGATTAGCCCGCCGTCGCCGCCCATCGCGCCGATGCGGTCGATGACGCCCCGCGCCGCCGTCCGAAGCGTCTCGCCCGCCTCGACCCGCCAGGCCACACGGGCGGCGGCGGCGATGCGGATGTAATATTCGCCCTGGCCGGTGCAGGAGACGGCGGCATGGCCGTCGGCCCAGACCCCGGCGGCGGGGATGGGGCTGTCTCCGACGCGGCCCGGCATCTTGCCGAACACCCCGGCGGTTGAGGTCGCCGCCGCCAGCCGGCCGTCCAGATCCAGCGCGGCGCAGCCGACCGTACCGTGGGCCAGGGTTCCCGGCGGATGGTTGTCCTCGCCCTTTCCGGCGCGGGTGAACCAGGCCTCAGCGTCTTCAACCCGATCCAGCCCCTGGTCACCCGCGAAGGCCGCCGCGCCGGCCCCGGCCAGCATGACGTGCGGCGTCTTCTCCATCACAGCCCGGGCGGCGGCGATCGGGCTCTTGAACTCCTCCAGGGCGGCCACGGCCCCGGCGCGTTCGGTCGCTCCGTCCATCAGGCTGGCGTCCAGCTCATATCGGCCGTCCAGATTCGGCGACGCCCCGCGCCCGGCGACATAGAGGCCGGAAGCCTCCAGGGCCTGGACCGCCTCGACCACGACATCCAGCGCCGGGGCGCCGCCGCGCAG
>CAXBPJ010000338.1:0-2903 GCA_963977325.1 uncultured Brevundimonas sp.
CGTGGCGCCGGGCGTGCGGCGCAGGCGCACGGGCACGACGATGTCCTCGAAGGCGATGTCGTAATAGCCGTCGTCGGTGACGGCCTGCTCGATCGTGACCCTGGGCCGTGGACCGGGCGCGCCGTCAACGTCGCCCTCACCCACCCTGCGCTGCGCCGCGCGGGCCCGCGCGCTCCAGCGTTCGGCCTCGTCGGGTCTTTGCACCGCCAGTTCCCTGAACGCCCCCGCCGCTTCCTCGGGGCGAGCCGACCGCAGCAGGATTTCGGCCAGGACGGCGCGGGCGGGCGAGGATGGATCATCCGCCAGGGCCTGAAGCAGCGCCTCTTGCGCATCATTGCCGTACGCGCCGTCGGTTATCCTGTCGGCGATGGAGACCGATCGACGCGCATCGATCGCGGTCAGCCGCGCCCATCGGTCCACGGCCTGCGGCCAGCGTCGGGCGTCCTCGGCGACGCGCGCGTGTTCGTCCAGCAGATCGAGGTCCTGCGGCGCCTCGGCGCCCCACCGCTCAAAATCTGCGTCGGCCAGATCATGCTGCCCGGCCCGACGCCGCGCGGCGATCAGCCGACGACGCTCCCCGACGGCCAGATCCCCCCGCGCCGCCAGCGCCGCCCAACCCTTGGCGGCGCCAAGGTGGTCGCCGGCCAGTTCCGCGACGCGGATGGGCGCGCGCTCCACGCCCGGGAGCTGCGGCGTCACGCGGAGCAGGGTCTCACACGCCGCAGTAGCCACGCCGATATCGCCGTCAGTCAGGGCGCGCTCGAAAGCCTCGGGTGCGCGCTCGCCGACATCGATGCCAAGGATGACCTCGCCCGCGCCGGACGGGCGGCAGACAAGCCCCAGCGTCGCGACGACCGCCGTTTCCGGCACGCGAAATCGACGCAGCGGGCGCGTGCCGTCGATCGGCCGAACCTGCTGTTCGACCACACCTCCATCGGCGTCCCGAAAGCGGAGCAAAAGCCGCAGCCGCTCGGGCGGTGGCGCTTCCGACAGCAGATCGATGGTCACCCGTCGTCCGGGGGTGACGGCGGCGAAGGGATCGTCCACGCCCAGATCGAGTGAAACGGCGATGTCGCCGTCCCCGAGATCAAGCTCCGGCTCGCGGACCAGCGTCCGTTTCGCCGCGATTTCGCCGCCCACGGTGAGCACGGTCACCTGGGGCAGATCATGGTCTGAAACTGCGCTCAGGCTCCAGGCTCCCTCAGCGGATTACGGATCAGGCGGCGGCCACGGTGTCGCCGCGCAATCCACGTTGCGCGCAAGCGTTGCGGGTGTCCAGCACCAGGGGCGCGTGGGCCACCAGGGCGGCGTAGTCGATCGCGTCGTGATCCGTGACGATGACGGCGGCGTCGCATGCCGGCCACGGCTCGGAGACCGCATAGGCGCCGTGCCGCGGATGGGTCGAGGCGCGCACCGAGCTCACATGCGGATCGACGAAGCGGATGTCGGCGCCCCGTTCCTCCAGCAACTCCAGCATCTTCAGCGCGGGGCTTTCGCGCACGTCGGCGACATTCTTCTTGTAGGCCACTCCGACCAGCAGGATGCGCGCGCCGTTCAGGCCCTTGGCGAACCGCGCATCCAGCTCCTCGGCCAGACGCTGCACCACATAACGCGGCATCGCCGTGTTGATCTGACCGGCCAGTTCGATGAACCGCGTGGCCAGATCGTATTCCCGCGCCTTCCAGGTCAGATAGAAGGGGTCGATCGGGATACAGTGCCCGCCCAGCCCCGGGCCCGGGTAGAAGGGCATGAAGCCGAAGGGCTTGGTCTTGGCGGCGTCGATCACCTCCCAGACGTCGATGCCCATCTCGCTGAAGACCATCTTCAGTTCGTTGACCAGGGCGATGTTGACCGAGCGGAAGATGTTCTCGGTCAGCTTCACCGCCTCGGCCGTCTGGGTCGAGGACACCGCCACCACCTTGTCGACGATCGCGCCATAGAGCGCCGAGGCCAGCGTCAGGGCGTCCTCGCCGTCGCCGCCGACCACCTTGGGAATGGTCGTGGTGGAGTGCCGGGCGTTGCCGGGATCCTCCCGCTCCGGCGAGAAGGCCAGGAAGAAGTCCTGGCCGCTCGTCATCCCACCGCGTTCCAGGATCGGCTTCATGATCTCCTGCGTCGTGCCGGGCCAGGTGGTGGATTCCAGGACGATCAGGTGCCCGGGCTTCAGGGCGCGGGCGGCCGCTTCGGTCGCGTCCACGACATGGCTAAGGTCCGGCTCCCGCTGCGCTGTGATCGGCGTCGGCACGCAGATCAGCACGGCGTCCGCTTCGCCCAGACGCGTAAAGTCGGCCGTGGCCTCGAACCGCTTGTCGGTGATGTGGCGGCTGAGTTCGTCACTGGGCGCCGCCGCCACCGGCGAGCGGCCTGCGTTCAGGATCGACATCCAGCCCCAGCACCCGGAACCCGGCGCGCGCCGCCGCCGTGGCCAGCGGCAGGCCGACATAGCCCAGACCGACGATGCCGATGACCGCCGAGCGATCGGAGATGCGGGCGAGCGCCCGGTCGAGAGACATGCGGCGATCCTTGGCGGCAATGGTCGGCATCACTGCCCCAGGATGCGGTCGTACACCAGACGCGCGCGATCGACCTGGGTGTCCAGCGTCATGAGATGCGGCTGTCCCTCTTCGCCCAGGAACGCGCACATCTGTCCCAGCACCCCCGGTTTGAGACCGCCGTCACCCGCCAAGCCAAGCTCCACCGGCTCCCAGGTGAACGTCCGCGCGCGCTGGACCGACAGCCCCTCCAGCGGCTCCAGCAACAGCCGCTGAGACGCCGATCGCACATCGACCGACCACCGCCCCGGCGCGTTCCAGTCGGCCAGATAGCTGAACAGCGCGCCCGACACCGTCCGGCCCTGGCCGGCGAACACCGCGCCCGCCGGGTGCCACGGCAGGGACCCCGCC
>CAXBPJ010000339.1:0-2895 GCA_963977325.1 uncultured Brevundimonas sp.
CCGCCATGTCCGAGCCCGACCCCTTCGCCGAGACCAAGACCGCCGCCCGCGCCTGGTTCGAGGCCCTGCGCGACCGCATCCACGCCGCGCTGGAGCAGCTGGAGGACGAGGCGCCGGCCGATCTCTATCCCGGCCGGCCCGGCCGGTTTGAGCGCAAACCCTGGGAGCGCCCGGAGGGCGGCGGCGGCGTCATGGGCATGCTGCGCGGCCGGCTGTTCGAAAAGGCCGGGGTCCATGTCTCCACCGTCCACGGTCGCTTCCCGGACGACTATGCGAAGAATGTCCCGGGCGCCGTCGACGACCCCCGCTTCTTCGCCACGGGGATCAGCCTGATCGTCCATGCGCTGAACCCGCACGTGCCGACCGTGCACATGAACACCCGCTTCATCGCCACGACCCAGGCCTGGTTCGGCGGCGGCGCCGACCTGACGCCGGTGCTTGACCGCCAGCGGGACCAAAGCTCCCCCGACGCCGTCGATTTCCACGCCGCCCTGAAGGCCGCCTGCGACGCCCACGACCCTGCCTATCACGCCCGGTTCAAGGCGTGGTGCGACGAGTATTTCTTCCTGCCGCATCGGAACGAGCCGCGCGGGATCGGCGGCATCTTCTATGATCACCTGCACTCAGGCGACCGGGCGCGCGATTTCGCCTTCACCCGCGATGTCGGCGAGGCCTTCCTGAAGGTCTATCCCGAGATCGTCCGCCGCCGTATGGCCACCCCCTGGACGGAGAGCGATCGGCTGGAGCAGCGCGTCCGGCGCGGCCGCTATGTCGGGTTCAACCTGCTCTATGACCGGGGCACCACCTTCGGCCTCAAGACCGGCGGCAATGTCGAGGCCATCCTCAGCTCCATGCCCCCGGACGTGGCTTGGCCTTAGCCGATTTCCGTCGGCATAGACGCGACCTTGCTGTCGCCGGCCCAGTCGTGACGCCATGCGAACAGGCCGATAGCGACGGGCAAGACCGCATAGACCCACGGCGCCATCCAGGTCATAGGGGTTAGCCAGGCGATAAAGAAGGAAACGGCGCCGGCGACGGCGAGGATCAGCCAGATTCCGAATTCGCCGGTGGCCCGCGCTCGCGAAGCGGCATCATCCGCCGCCGACCGCATGCCGGTCCAGAACAGCCAGGCGGTAGCCGCCGACAGGACGAAGAAGCCGAGACCATAGGTGGCGAAGAGCTCGCGGCCGCTCGCGATGGTCAGCTTGGGTCCCTCGCCCAGCCCGACATAATCGACCAGCGACAGCGCCAGCACCCGGAGCGGGTGAACATACAGCAGCACCACGAAGACCAGCAGCAGGCTGGCCATCACGCCGCCTTGGCCATGATCGCGCCGCCAGCGCACATGGGCGTGCCAGAACATGGTGATGAGCACGAAGCCGATGAGGAACGCTGGAGCCTCTGCCACCACCTGAGCCAAGCTGCCCATGTCGCGCGCCGCCTGACCGCCCCCGGTGACCATCAAAGTCAGGGCGAAGGCGAAGGCCGCATCCACCAGAGTATTCAACCGGTCGTCGGCCGTCATCACGCTTCTCCGCGTCGCTGCCCAAGCGACAGGAACGCCGGTCACCGAGCCACGTCAATCAGCTTCGGGAGGCGACGACGAACGAAAACACCCCCCGGATCGCTCCGGGGGGTGTTGGTCGTCTCGGCGCTCAAGCAGCGCGTGACCGCGTCACGCGCGGTAGCGCCGCTGGAGTGTCCTTACTCGACGATCTTGGACACGACGCCGGCGCCGACGGTGCGGCCGCCTTCGCGGATGGCGAAGCGCAGCTTTTCTTCCATGGCGATCGGGGTGATCAGCTCGACGTCCAGCTCGGCGTTGTCGCCGGGCATGATCATCTCCACGCCTTCCTTCAGCTTGACGATCCCGGTCACGTCCGTGGTGCGGAAGTAGAACTGGGGCCGGTAGTTGGTGAAGAACGGGGTGTGACGGCCGCCCTCCTCCTTGGTCAGGATATAGGCCTCGGCCACGAACTTGGTGTGCGGGGTGATGGAGCCCGGCTTGCACAGCACCTGGCCGCGCTCGACGTCCTCACGCTTGGTGCCGCGCAACAGCACGCCGACGTTGTCGCCCGCCTGGCCCTGGTCCAGCAGCTTGCGGAACATCTCGACGCCCGTGCAGGTCGTCTTCTGCACCGGACGGATGCCGACGATCTCGACTTCCTCGCCGACCTTGACGATGCCGCGCTCGACCCGGCCCGTGACCACGGTGCCGCGGCCCGAGATCGAGAAGACGTCTTCCACCGGCATCAGGAACGGCAGGTCGATCGGACGCTCCGGCTGCGGGATGTAGTCGTCGACCGTCTGCATCAGGGCCAGGATCTGGTTCTCGCCGATCTCGGGGGTCTTGCCCTCGACCGCGGCCAGGGCCGAACCCTTGGTGATCGGAATGTCGTCGCCCGGGAACTGATAGGACGACAGGAGCTCGCGCACCTCCATCTCGACCAGCTCCAGCAGCTCCTCGTCGTCGACCATGTCGACCTTGTTCATGAACACCACCAGGGCCGGCACGCCGACCTGACGGGCCAGCAGGATGTGCTCGCGGGTCTGGGGCATGGGGCCGTCGGCGGCCGACACGACCAGGATCGCGCCGTCCATCTGCGCCGCGCCCGTGATCATGTTCTTCACATAGTCGGCGTGGCCGGGGCAGTCGACGTGGGCGTAGTGACGGTTGGCCGTCTCATATTCCACGTGCGCCGTGTTGATCGTGATGCCGCGGGCCTTTTCCTCCGGCGCCGCGTCGATATCGGCGTAGTTCTTGGCCACCGCGCCGCCCGACTTGGCCAGCGTCATGGTGATCGCCGCCGTCAGCGTCGTCTTGCCGTGGTCAACGTGACCGATCGTGCCGATGTTGCAGTGCGGCTTGGTGCGTTCGAACTTTTCCTTGGCCAT
>CAXBPJ010000340.1:0-2893 GCA_963977325.1 uncultured Brevundimonas sp.
CCCAGGGAGCTGCCGACGCTGCCTCCGACGGATCCCTGCGTGCCCCCATGCCGGGGCGCATCACCGCCGCGCCGGTCAAGAATGGCGAGGCGGTCAAGGCGGGGCAGACGGTGGTGGTGCTGGAGGCGATGAAGATGGAGCACGCCCTGACCGCGCCCTTCGACGGCGTAGCCCAGGTGCGAGTCGCGGTCGGCGATCAGGTCACCGACGGGGCGGAACTGGCCCTGGTCGAGGCCGCCGAGGGCTGAGCCCATCGACGACGGGCGTCGGACGCCCTATCTCGCGGTCATGACCACCGACACCTCCGGCCTGTCCCAGCTCGGCGCCCAGACGGCGCAACCGACCTCGCCCGAACAGGCGGTGCTGGAGCGTGTGCCCAATCCGCATCCGGACGAGCTCTATCTAGCGCGGTTCACCGTGCCCGAATTCACCAGCCTGTGCCCGGTGACGGGCCAGCCGGACTTCGCCCACATCGTCATCGACTATGCGCCTCAGGACTGGCTGGTCGAGTCCAAGAGCCTAAAGCTGTACATGACCAGCTTCCGAAACCACGGCGCCTTTCACGAGGACTGCACCGTGGCCATCGGCAAGCGGTTGCGTGATCTCCTAGAGCCGCGCTGGCTGAGGATCGGCGGCTGGTGGTATCCGCGCGGAGGCATTCCCATCGACGTCTTCTGGCAGACGGGGGCGGCTCTGGACGGGCTGTGGCTGCCCGAGCCGGGCGTGGCGAACTACCGTGGGCGGGGGTGAATCCAATGTCGCCGTTACCCTCGGGCTTGCCCCGAGGGTCGGAGTTGGCGGCGCCTCTGCCTCAGGCCTCGAAAGGCCGCCGCCAGATCATCGACGCACGAGCCTGCGGATCGTCCGACCCTCGGGTCGAGCCCGAGGTGACGGCGACAGAGTCAAAAGGCCGGTCGTGATTGCTCACGCCGTGTAACAGGCGCTCTGGGATTCCGGGGCGACGCGCGCTAGTCAGGCCCGATCACGCGACCAGGGGCTGACGGATGAGCAAGTGGGTTTACGGCTTCGGCGGCGGCGCGGCCGACGGCGACGCCTCGATGAAGAATCGGCTGGGCGGCAAGGGCGCCAATCTGGCGGAGATGTCGTCCCTGGGCCTGCCCGTTCCGCCCGGCTTCACCATCACCACTGAGGCTTGCGTCCACTATTATTCGAACGGCCAGACCTATCCGGAGGCGCTGAAGGGGCAAGTGGCTGAAGGCCTCGCCAAGGTCGAGCAGATCGTCGGCAAGCGGTTCGGCGACGCGGCCAACCCCCTGCTGGTCTCGGTCCGGTCCGGCGCGCGGGCGTCAATGCCGGGCATGATGGACACGGTGCTGAACCTAGGCCTCAACGACCAGACGGCCGAAGGGCTGGCGGGTCTCAGCGGCGACCGGCGCTTCGCCTTCGACAGCTATCGCCGCTTCATCACCATGTATTCCAACGTGGTGCTGGGCATCGGCCATGACCGGTTCGAGGAACTGCTGGACGACCACAAGGACCGACTGGGTGTCTCGATCGACACCGACCTGACGGCCAAGGACTGGGAGCGTCTCGTCGGTGACTACAAGGCCCTGGTCGAACGGGAGCTGGGCCGGCCCTTCCCGCAGGACCCGCATGACCAGCTGTGGGGCGCCATCGGAGCCGTCTTCGCCAGCTGGATGAACGACCGGGCCAAGTTTTACCGCCGCATGCACGACATCCCCGAAAGCTGGGGCACGGCGGTCAATGTCCAGTCCATGGTCTTCGGCAACATGGGCGAGACCTCGGCCACGGGTGTGGCCTTCACCCGTAACCCTTCGACCGGAGAGGCGCGGCTCTATGGCGAGTTCCTGATCAACGCCCAGGGCGAGGATGTGGTCGCCGGCATCCGCACTCCCCAGAGCCTGACTAAGGCCGGCCGCGAGGAGATGGGCGACAAGGCCCCCTCGATGGAAGAGGCCATGCCCGAGGTCTTCGCCCAGTTCACTGACGTGATGGGCCGGCTGGAGAGCCATTATCGCGACATGCAGGACATCGAGTTCACGGTCGAACAGGGCCGGCTGTGGATGCTCCAGACCCGCAACGGCAAGCGCACCGCCAAATCAGCGCTGAAGGTCGCGGTCGATCTGGCCTCCGAGGGCGTCATCAGCCGTGAGGAGGCGGTCGGGCGGGTGGAGCCGGCGGCGCTGGACCAGCTGCTGCACCCGACCCTCGATCCGATGGCGCACCGGCATGTGATCGCCACGGGCCTGCCGGCCAGCCCGGGCGCCGCGACCGGAAAGATCGTCTTCGACGCCGACGAGGCCGAGCGGCTGAATCAGCTGGGCGACGCGGTCATCCTGGTGCGCGAGGAAACCTCGCCGGAGGACATCCACGGCATGCACGCGGCGCGCGGCATCGTCACGGCGCGCGGCGGCATGACCAGCCACGCGGCGGTGGTGGCGCGCGGCATGGGGCGCCCCTGCGTCTCCGGCGCGGGCGAGATCCGCATCGATGACAAGGCGGGCGAATTCAGCGCGCGGGGCCGCACCTTTCGCGCCGGGCAGATCATCACCATCGACGGCGGCAAAGGCGAAGTGCTGGACGGCGCCGTCGACATGATCGAGCCGGAGCTGACCGGCGACTTCCAGACCCTGATGGGCTGGGCCGACGACGTCCGCCGCCTGAAGGTCCGCGCCAACGCCGAGACGCCGCTGGACGCCAAGACCGCGCGTGGCTTCGGCGCAGAGGGCATCGGGCTGTGCCGGACCGAGCACATGTTCTTCGACGACACCCGTATCGCCGCCGTGCGCGAGATGATCCTGGCCGACGACGAGGCCGGCCGCCGCGCCGCCCTGGCCAAGATCGCGCCGTTCCAGAAGGCGGACTTCGTCGAGCTGTTCGAGATCATGGCTGGCCTGCCGGTGACCATCCG
>CAXBPJ010000341.1:0-2888 GCA_963977325.1 uncultured Brevundimonas sp.
GACGGCGCCGTTCTGGCCGAATCCGGCGCAACGCTGACCGGTGCGGGCGTCGACCGCGATCAGCCGGCCGTCCAACGTCCCTTCGATGATCCGTTGGGCGCACAGCCCGGGGGCCGTCGAGTTCGTGGGGCCGCCCGGGCGGCTGGGGGTCGCGGGCTGGCGCTCAATCTCGGGCTCTACCGGATTCGCCGCCGCCGCCCGAGCCTGGGGCGTGGCCCCCGTCTGGCCGCCGGCTGCCGGTTGGACCGCCGGCGCGGTCGCGTCGAAATAGGCTACGCCCCGACAGGCGGCGGTATAGGGGATCCAGTCGTCGGACACCTCCGGATCGTGCCGCCAGCGTTCCTCGCCGGTCCGGGCGTCCAGGGCGATGATCTGGTTCATGCCGGTGCACAGATACAGGGTGTCGCCGACCTTCAGCGGCGTGGTCTCGGCGCCCCATTTGTCCTCGACCATCTCTCCGGTGCGGAAGCTCCAGACGCGTTCCAGCCGGCCGACATTCTCGGGCGTGATCTGGGTGGCGGTTGAATAGCGCTGGGCCGCGTGGGTGCCGCCATAGGCCGGCCAGTCGGCGCCCGCCGCCTCGCCCAGGAAGTTGGCGAGAGTCAAGCCCTCGGCTCCCTGCGGGGCCATCGGACGGTTGGCCTGGGCGACCAGATAACCGAAGCCGGCCCCGCCCACGACGAGAGCCAGCATCGAAACGAATGTCGTGCGCCCACCGCCGCGCAGCATAAGAGCCGGCAGGGCGAGAATGACGCCGATGAGCAGAACGGTGGGGGCGACGACGCGGGGAACGAGCGCCCAGCCGTTGAGCCCGACCTCCCAAACGGCCCAGGCGACAGTGCCGGCCCAGACCAAGGCGTAGATCACAGCTCCGAGGGGCCGCAGTCGCGCGATGAGGAAGCCGGCGACGATCAGGCCCAGGCCCGCCAGTAGATAATAGGCTGAACCGCCCAGCGAGAGCAGATAGCCGCCGCCGCCCGCAAGAGCGACGCCGATCAATCCCATCAACACCCCATAGAGCCGGGTGAGCCATGCGCCGGGTCCACTGTTGCGCCTGACGATTCCCATGGAAATGCCCCTCCCTGGATATCCTGTAAGGCTAAGGACCGAGGCGGGGATCAGTTCCCCTCACTGGTCGCGTTCGAGCCTCAGATCTCCTGATTGTAGTCGCCCACCTCGGGCTCGGCTGCGAGGCGGGGCCGAGCCTCGTGTCGGAACAGGTCGCGCATGTCGTCCTCCGACCTGAGGCTCTCGACTACGATCGCCAGTTCCGGTTTGTTGGAAGATGCGCGGACCAGCAGCCAAGACCCATCGTCCAGTTCGACCCGCACTCCATCGATGGTTTCGAGCCGGCGGATACCCCGCCCCAGAATCGATGCGCCCGAAGCCGCCAGATCAGCATAGGCCCGGCGGGTGCGCGCCACCACGGCGTGTTTCGATCCGTCCGGACAGCGCGGCGACAGAGTCAGGCTGGTCCAGGCGCGGCCCAACTCGGCGGCCATCACCGACAGAGGCGCCTCTGGCCGCGCGTCCATCAACTCCAGAACCGCCACGCTCGCCCTCAGGGCGTCGTCATAGCCGCCGCCGTCCGGCCCGCCGAAATAGATGTGCCCCGACTTCTCGAACCCTGCCAGGGCGCCCGTCTCGGCCAAGGTCCGCTTGATGTGGCTATGGCCGGTCCGGCCGGTCAGGACCCGCGCCCCGTGCGCCCCCAGGACCGGGTCGGTCCGGAACAGGCCGGTGCATTTCACATCGACGACGAAGGTCGCGCCCGGCGCCGCCTGCGCCATCTCGCGCGCCAGCAATAGGCCGATCCGATCGGACAGCACCGGCGCGCCCGTCTCATCGACCACGCCGCAGCGGTCACCGTCGCCGTCGAAGGCCAAGCCCAGGTCCGCCCCCGAGGACTGCACCGCCTCGCCCAGGGCGGCCAGCATGGCTCCGTCCTCCGGGTTCGGATTGTGGTTCGGGAAGTCCGGATTCAAGTCGGCGTGCAGCGGCAGGACCTCCACCCCGAGTCGCGCCAGGGCCTCGGGGACGATGGCGCCCGCCGTGCCGTTGCCGCACCCGACCACCACCTTCAACGAACGGCTTAGTCGCCGCGTGCCGACCACCGCTTCGACATGCTGCTCCGGCGTCCCGGCGATCATCCGCCCCGACCCGCCCCAGTCCGGCCGCCCGCGCGCCTCCATCACAACGGCGGCGAGTTCGGCCATATCCTCGGGTCCGAAGGTGAAGGGCGCCTTGTCGCCCATCTTGATCCCGGTCCAGCCGTTCTCGTTGTGGCTGGCGGTGACCATGGCGACGTTGCCGCAGCCCAGCGCCTGTCGCGCGAAATAGGCCGTGGGCGTCAGACACAGGCCGATGTCCAGCGCCTCCATCCCGCCGGATATGAGTCCGAGGGTCAGGGCCTGTTTCACGGCGAAGGAATAGCTGCGGAAGTCGTGGCCGACGACGATCCGCCGCTCTCGACCGCGCGCCCTCAGCAGCGTCGCCAGCCCCAGACCGACCGCCTGCACGCCCGCCAGATTGATCTCCTCGCCCAGCCGCCACCGGGCGTCATAGTCACGGAATCCCTCGGGTCGGACGAAGGGTTCGGTCTCGTGCGCCCGGGTGTTGGGCGTCAGGTCGGTGCGCGGTCTGACCGGCTGCGGAAACGCGTCCGGACCGCCGTCATGGCGACCCGCACGCGCCGACGGGGCGCTCGCCGGTCCCAACGCCTCCGCCACATCCCGGACCTGCTGGGCCTGATCCAGGCGGCAGGCGAGCACCCGGTCGCCCTCGACCACCACCGCCATATCCGGCACGCCGATTACGGCGACCTCGACGCCCTCCGGCGCCCGCACATAGGCGCCGGGACTGTCCACCAGGCGGTGGCGGGCGTCCGT
>CAXBPJ010000342.1:0-2870 GCA_963977325.1 uncultured Brevundimonas sp.
CGCCCCTCCGTCACGGCGCTGCGCGCCGCGCCACCTCCCCATCGGCTTCGCCAATGGGGAGGAGAATGGGTCTCGCCCTTTATCTCTCTCGGCGCTAAACCCCGGCCCCATGAAACTCTTCCTCGACACAGCCGACGTCGCCGTCATCAAGGACATGGTCCCCACCGGCATGGTGGACGGCGTGACCACCAATCCGTCTCTGATCGCCAAATCCGGTCGCAACATCGCGGAGGTCATCGCCGAGATTTGCGCCCTGGTCGAGGGGCCGATCTCCGCTGAGGCCGTGGCCGTCGACTTCGAAACCATGGTCAAGGAAGGCGATAAACTGGCCCAGATCGCCCCGAACGTGGTGGTCAAGCTGCCCCTGACCTGGGATGGCTTGCGCGCCGCGCGGGCCTTTTCGGACAAGGGAATCAAGACCAATGTCACCCTGTGCTTCTCGGCCGCTCAGGCCCTGATGGCGGCCAAGGCGGGCGCGACCTTCGTGTCGCCCTTCGTGGGCCGTCTGGAGGACAACGGCGCCGACGGCATCGGCCTGCTGGAAGAGATCCGCACCCTGTACGACATCCACGGTTTCGAGACCGAGATCCTGGCCGCCTCACTGCGCAATCCCGGCCACGTCTCGGCCGCCGCGCTGGCTGGGGCGGACGCCGCGACCCTGCCGGCCGACACCTTCAAGGCTCTGGTCAAGCACCCGTTAACCGACAAGGGTCTTGATCAATTCCTCGCCGACTGGGGCAAGACGGGTCAGTCCATCCTCTGACCGGCGCCGCCTCACGGCCGGAGTATCTGCGTCGTGGCGTCGAACAGCGAGCTTTCCGTGACGGACCGGGATGACGATCTGCACTGGCCGCGCGTGCGGGGCTGGTTGCTGGCCAATGCCGACATGCTGACCGACGACCGGGCGCTCCTGGAAGACATCGGGCTTCGCCACACCGGCCGCAATGTGGTCGATCTCGGCCGCGCCGCCTTGGTCCGACTGGAGGCCGTAGCCGAGCGCGAGGCTGGCCAGCGCAAGGCCGTCGAACAGGTGGCCGAGGCCAATTTCGCCGCCCAGACCCAGCCCCACGCCGCCTGCCTCGACCTCCTCGAGGCCCGTAACCATTCCGACCTAGCGCGCCGTCTCGACGCCGCCGCGCGAGAGCGGTTCGGCTTGGCCGGCGCCGCCATTGCCCTGGAAAGGCCCGGCGGCGTGCCCTTCGGCTGGCGTGCGCTGGAGGCGTCCCGCGTGGATCAGCTGCTGGGCCAGGACGGCCTGTTGTGGCTGGGCCCCGTGTTCGAGGGACTGGAGCTGTTCGGAGCGGCCAGCGCCGAGGTGAAGAGCGTCGCCCTGGTGCGGATGAGCCTGTGGTCGCCCGAACGGCCGGCCCTGTGCGCTTTCGGATCGGCGGACGCCGAGGGTTTCACCGCCGCCATGGGGGGCGAGCTGATCGCCTTCCTCGCAGGCGTCACGGCGCGCACCGCCGAACGGTGGCCGGTGCTGGAATGACCGCCGCCGAGGCCCTGATGGCCTGGCTGGAGCATCTGGCGCACGAGCGCCGCTGCTCGCCCCGCACGCTGGAGTCCTACGGTCGAATCAGCCGGCTCTATCTGTCGTTTCTCGAACGCCATCGCGGCGAGGCCCCGACCGTGGCGGGTCTGGGCGCCGTCACCGCCGCAGAGGTGCGGGCGCATCTGGCCGAGCGCAGGAGCGGCGACCGCCCCCTGAACGCCCGCTCCATCAGCCAGACCCTGTCGGCCATCCGCTCGTTCCACCGGTTCCTCGATAGACGCCTGGACACGCCGTCGCCGGGCCTCGCCCTGGTGCGCGGGCCCAAGCTGAAGCCCGGCCTGCCTCGTCCCATCAGCGCCGATCAGGCGCTGGGCCTGATGGCCGAGCCTGGCCTCGATCCCGATCTCGACCCCTGGGAGGCGGCGCGCGACCAGGCGGTGCTGGGCCTGCTCTATGGCTGCGGCCTGCGGATCTCGGAGGCGCTCGGCCTGATCCGCGCCGACGCGCCTCTGGCCGAGCGGCTGCGCATCACCGGCAAGGGCGGCAAGACCCGCCTGGTCCCGACCCTGCCGGCGGTGCGCGAGGCGGTGGAGGCCTATCTGGCCATCCAGCCGTTCCCGATGACCCCCGAAGACGCCCTGTTTCGAGCCAAACGTGGCGGACCCTTGAGCCCCCGTCATGTCCAGGCGGCGGTGGCGCGGCTTCGAAGACGGCTCGGCCTGCCCGCCTCGGCGACGCCGCATGCGCTGAGGCACAGTTTCGCCACCCACCTGCTGGGAGGCGGGGCCGATCTCAGGTCGATCCAGGAACTGCTGGGCCACGCCAGCCTGTCGACCACACAAAAGTACGCCGCCGTCGACTCCGACCGCCTACTCACCGCTTACGCGGCGGCCCATCCGCGCTCCTAGCGCTCGGGCTGCGCCGACCGTCCAGGATTGATTTCACGGCCCCGAGCGCGATCGGCCTCGGGCAGGTGTTCGATGGCGATAACGGGCATGGAGCATCCGTTCACCCGGTTCTCGACTAGGTAATACATGCGCACGGACCCGTCGGACTGGTCCAGCCGGCGGATTTCCGGCCGGGAACCGCGCGTCTGATAAAGGCGCGTGTCGCACTGGCTCCGCACCTCGACCGGGATGGAGACTGTGGCATCCGCCGTGGGCGGCAGCACCGCCTGTTCCGGCGAGGCGGCGACGAGCAGTTCGAGCCAGCGCATGATGTCCCTCCGTCAAGTATCCGTATCCTAGGTCGATGACCGTCGGCCTGGGAAATCACTTCTTGGCTAGGCGCCGGGTCGCTGTCGGGCCTAGCATCGCAGAGGATCGGGGGGCGGAAAGGGATCGCGCGTGCGCTGGAGCCGCCGGGGTCTGATCGCCGC
>CAXBPJ010000343.1:0-2866 GCA_963977325.1 uncultured Brevundimonas sp.
TGGTCAGGCCCTCGGCCGGAACAGGGCGAACCTGACCATCCGCGGCCCGCACCATAATGTTGTAGGAGCCATCGGCGCCCTGCGCAGCGCCATGGAGCGTGCCGAGGGTGGCGCCGCCTGAGCCCACCACGGTGGCGCCGGGGGTCAGGGTCAATTCACCAGAGGCGGCCGGCGGGTTGAGCGCCGGGTCGGTCGGGGCCGCGTCGAACTGGGCCTTCGCCCAGGCGGTGACGATGGTCGAGCCGTTCATGCTTATGCCGTCAATCGGCACCGCCTTGACCGTGCCGTTTTCGGCGCGGACGTGCAGCACGGTCGATCCGTCAGCGGCCGTTCCCGCGCCATCGAGACGCCCATAAACCACCCCGTCGGCGCCAGCGACATTGGCGCCGGGCTGCAGCGCCAGCTGGTTGCCCTGAGCCTGTTCGGCGGGGGCTGGAGCAGCCTGCGGAATGGGGGCGACCTGAGCGAGGGCGGGAGCCGAAAAGGCCAAGGCGCTGGCGACACCGGCGAGAAGAACGGTCTTGCGGATCATGAAAGTCTCCAGATGTGGCGGGATCGAATCCCTGACGAAAGGTAAGGATATGGGGGCGACCGTGGCGGATCGCCAAAGCGACGCTTCGCCACGGCCAGGGTCGAAACGCCCCGGCGGCGGTTTCGACGCATCTAAGTGCGCCGGTCAGCTCTCGGGCGCGTCGTTGAACTGGCTTTGGGTCCAGCCGGTGACCACGGCGCCGCCCTCGATGCGGGCGCCTTCGGTCGGGATGGTTTTGGTCGCGCCCTCGGCGGTCTGGACGACGAGACCCTGCACGCGGCCGGCGCTGTCTCTGGCGACGCTGGTTACGGTGGCGAGCATCGATCCGTCGGAACCATGGACCATGGCGCCGGCCTGAATGTCGAGATCGGCGTCAGTGCTGTCGGAGTCGGCCGAAATAGACCCGTCGGCGTTGGCCTGGCCCTGCGCCGAAACCGGCGGGACCGCGTTGCGTGCGTCCTCGGCGGTATCTTGAGCCGCGTCGCGCGTGCGATCGACGGTGTCGCGGGTCAGGCCCGCGGCGTCATTGAGGGTCGAGCCCAGCGCCGGCGTGGACACCTGTCCACCGACCGAGCCGCCAACTTGCCCGCCCAGAACCTGAGCGGAGGCCGGGGCGGCTATGGCCAGCACGGCGGCGCCCGCGAGAAGAGAAAGACGCGTCATCACGAACTCCTGCGGAGTGTTACAAACAGCGTCCAGAAGCTCGCGAACGGCGCCGAGGTTGCGGCGGCCCTGAAATCACCCCGACCCCGCCCGGAATGGGGCGGGGCGGTGAACGGCCGTTCAGGCTGCTCAGTCGGCGCGAACGCGCTTTTTGCGGAACGAGGGGTTTAGCACCTGGTTGCGCAGCCGGATGGATTTGGGCGTGACCTCGACCAGTTCGTCCTCCTCGATATAGGCGATGGCCTGCTCCAGGCTGGGGCGGCGCGGCGGGGTCAGGCGCACGGCCTCGTCCTTGCCGGCGGCGCGGACGTTGGTCAGCTGCTTGCCCTTGATCGGGTTGACGTCGAGGTCGTCAGACCGCGAGTTCTCGCCGATGATCATGCCTTGATAGGTCTTCTCGCCTGCGCCCACGAACATGACGCCGCGATCCTCGAGGTTCCACAGGGCGAAGGCCGCCGTGTCGCCGTCCGAATTGGACACCAGCACGCCCTTCAGTCGGCCTTCGATGAAGCCCTTGTGCGGCTCATAGTGGGAGAAGACCCGGTTCAGCACGCCCGAGCCACGCGTGTCGGTCAGGAATTCGCCCTGATAGCCGATCAGCGAGCGCGACGGGCACATCAGCTGGATGCGGGTCTTGCCGGCGCCGGACGGGCCCATGTCCTTGAGCTCGGCCTTGCGGGCTGACAGCTTTTCGATGACCACGCCGGTGAATTCGTCGTCGACGTCGACCACGACGTCCTCGATCGGCTCCAGCCGCTCGCCGTTCTCGCCGGTCTGATAGACCACGCGCGGGCGGCTGATCGACAGCTCGAAGCCCTCGCGGCGCATGTTCTCGACCAGCACGCCCAGCTGCAGTTCGCCGCGCCCGGCGACCTCATAGGCGTCGGAGCCTTGGGTCTCCGTGACGCGGATGGCGACATTGGCCTCGGCTTCTTTCAGCAGGCGGTCGCGGATGACGCGCGACTGCACCTTGTCGCCCTCGCGGCCGGCCAGCGGGCTGTCGTTGACGCCGACGGTCATGGAGATGGTCGGCGGATCGATCGGCTGGGCGTCCAGCGCTTCGGTGACCTCCAGGGCGCACAGGGTGTCGGCCACGGTGGCCTTGGACAGGCCCGCGATGGCCACGATGTCTCCGGCCTCGGCGCCCTCGTCCACCGGCTGGCGCTTCAGGCCGCGGAAGGCCAGCACCTTGGTGATCCGGCCCTGTTCGATCTGCTTGCCGTCGCGCGACAGGGCCTTGATGGCCATGCCGGGAACCGCCTTGCCGGATTCGATCCGGCCGGTCAGCAGACGGCCAAGGAAGGGGTCGCTTTCGATCAGCACGTTCAGCATGCGGAACGGCTTGTCGACGTTCTGGGCCACGGCCGGCGGCGGCACATGATCCACGATCAGGTCGAACAGCGGCGCCAGGTCGCCGTTCGGCTGGTTCAGGTCCAGGGTCGCCCAGCCGTTGCGGCCCGAGGCGTAGATGTGCGGGAAGTCCAGCTGTTCGTCCGTGGCGCCGATGGCGGCGAACAGGTCGATGGTCTCCAGATGCACCCGGTCCGGATCGGCGTGGGCGCGGTCCACCTTGTTGATGCACAGGATGGGGCGCAGGCCCATCTTCAGGGCCTTGGTCAGCACGAACTTGGTCTGGGGCATGACGCCTTCTTCGGCGTCCACCAGGATGAC
>CAXBPJ010000344.1:0-2863 GCA_963977325.1 uncultured Brevundimonas sp.
GGGAGCCGGCCCTTGATTGGCGTTGACATCGATGGAATCGAGAAACACGGCCTCGGGACTGCGGGACAGCATGTCCAGCATCGTCCAGAAGGTCTGGGGCGCGTACGGGGCGGCCAGTTCGGCGCGCAGCAGCGGCGTCGGGCCCTCTTCCAGTTCCGAGCCCACGGTCACGCTGGTCAGCTCGACCTGCGCCGCCTCGGCGGCCTCGGCCAGGCGCTGCTCGATCAGGATGCGAGCGATGGAGACGCTGTCGGCCTCCAGCGACAGCCCCTCCAGATCGGTCAGCCGCGCGGTCTGGAGGGCGCCCATGGAGACGGGTGAATTACGCCTGGCGAGCGCCTGGGCTTCGTCGCGCGCCGCCTCGGCGCGGGCATACTGTTCGCGTTGATCGGCGGCCCAGCCGAAGGGCAGGAAGACAATGGCGAACAGCACCATGGCGCCGAACGCCATGACCAGAAACCGCTCGCGCTGGGTCATGCGGGCGAAGCGCGCCCGCAGATCGGCCTCCCAGGCCGACAGACGCAGGCTCAGCGAGCGTCCCAGCGTTCTCAACTCTGACTTCCCCCGAAGCGCGGTGAATCCCGGCGTCCGACCCCTTGCGTGACCGGACGAACACGGTAACGCAATCGAAAGGTGTCGATTTTCAGGCCCGTGGACCCTTGCCGAGGCGCCGTGTATAGCAGCCGTGGCGCCGGGGAGACACCCTGGAAACGCACCGCCGACCTTGAGCGGGGGCTTAGGGAGTTCGCCTTGACGATCAGCTTGACCGACCTTTTCGCCCGTCGTCGCCGGGCCGCGCGCCGCGCGCGCCGCGCGGGCTACAGCCTGCTGGAAATCCTGATCGTCATCTCGATCATCGCCCTGATCGCGGCCCTGGTCGGCCCGCGCCTGTTCGCCCAGCTGGATCGCTCCAAGGTGACCACGGCCGAGGTGCAGTCGCGTGCGCTGGTCAGCGCGCTCAACACCATGCGTCTCGATATCGGCCGTCTGCCGACTCAGGAGGAGGGCCTGAACCTTCTGGTCCGCAACGAGGCCGGCGTGTCGGGCTGGTACGGCCCCTATCTGGAAGGCGCGCTGCCCAACGATCCCTGGGATCGCCCCTATGTCTACACCGCGCCCGAAACGCTGGAAGGTTCGGCGCAGGTGATCAGCCTGGGCGCCGATGGTCAGCCGGGCGGCTCGGGTCTGGCGGCCGACGTCTACCCCTCGGGCGCCGCCGCGCCCGCCGAGGGAGCGCCGGCCCCCGCCGCCTGATCGCCATGGTCGCTCGGCGCCGCCCGGGGTTCAGTCTGATGGAGATGCTGGTCGTTCTCGCCATCATCGGCATGAGCGCGGCCATCGTGGCGCCGCGCGGCGCGGTGATGCTGGACCGGATCACGCTGCACGCCGTCTTCTTCGACTTCCAACGCCAGATGTCCGACCTCCGCCGCCAGGCCTACCGGCGGGAGCAGGCCATCATGCCGGTCGCGCCGGCCGCCTCGGACACTCGCATCGTCACCGCCACCAGCAGCCGCCCGGACGGCGAGGGTGAGGTCGAAACCGTGCCGCTGGAGGTCAAGGACGGCTTCACCCTGGTGTTCGACCGCCCGCTGGTGATCGCCTCCACCGGCGTCTGCCCCGAGGCCAAGGTGGAAGTCATGCGCGGCGAGCAGCGGGTCATGCGGCTTCAATCCGTGGATGACGCCTGCCGGTTCGAGCGTCTCGACTGAGACCGATCAGTTGCCGCGATATCCAGCCTGTCGCGCCGCCTCGAGAACCGAGGCCGGAATGTCCCCTCCGGACTGCCGAGTGACCTGAGCCGTGTCGTCTTCGTCCTCCTCCGCCGTCGGGGCCTGCGCCGGGCGAGGGCGCGCGGGCTGAGCGGCCGGTGTCTGGGTCGTCGGGCGCTGGGCCGTCGGGCGGGGCGAGTTCTGAGCCGGCGACGCGGCGGTTCCGCCGGCAGCGCGCGCGCGTTGCCCGTCGGTCTGGGCCATCTCCCGCATGATGCGCTGCTGTTCGAAGATCGACAGGCTGGAGGCGTCCGACGCCGACTGTCCGACGGATCCAGAGGGCGCTGTCAGAGGCGTCGTTTCGGCCGCCGCGACCAGCGACGTGGCCGGCCCCGATGGGATCGACACCGGAGCGTCCGGTGGGGGCGGCGTCATTTCGAAGATGACCGCCGACCGGTTTGCGCCGGTCGAGACCTGCACATCGGTGAAGCCGCCCGAGGCCGCGAACTGGCCGGCCAGCTCCGGCGCGATCGACAGGGCCGAATAGGGCAGCTCCAGCCGCACGCGCGTGGCGTCCGCGCTGAAGCTCTGCGGCGGCACGCCATAGAGCTGGAGCACGCCGATGGCGATGGCGAGACTGGCGCTGGGATCCGGCCGATCCAGCAGGCTGGAGAAGCTGTCCAGTCGCGCCAGCTGGCTGCGCAGGCGCGCCACCTGACCCGCGTCCTCGCTGGCCGACAGCACCGCCGTCTCGGCCTCGGCCCGATCGGTCAGGGTGTCCAGCCGCCAGGCCTGCCCGGCGAAGAAGGCGCCCAAGCCCAGCGACAGCGCGATCGCAAACGCCGCAGCCGGCCGCACCCAGCTCTCCGGACCTGCCGACCGCGCGCCGATGGCCAGCAGTTCAGGTGTCGCGATGGCGGGAAGGCTTTGCGCAGCCGGAGGATGCTCCGGAGCGTCCTCGCCAGGTTCGACGGCGGTGCGGGTGAAGTTGGACCAGCCGGCATCGTCAAACGCGTTTGGGCGCCATGCGGAGGCGACCAGCCGGCCGCCGTCCCAACGTTGCGCCTCATAGCCGCCGTCGAGGCGCACCTGACGCCATCCCGATCCAGCCGGCTGGGCCAGGGATTCGGGCACGGTGGCGGGCAGCCCCCGAC
>CAXBPJ010000345.1:0-2861 GCA_963977325.1 uncultured Brevundimonas sp.
TGGCCGTCGTCGCCGCCGATCAAGGACTTGTCCTCGAGACGGTGCGGGAAGCCGCCTCGCTTGGCCTGATCGAGCCCCGCCTTATCGGCGATCCCGACGGGATCCTCGCTTGCGCCAAGGACGCCCATGTGGAGATCGACCGGGCGGCGATCGTCAACGCGAAGAGCGACGCCGAAGCGGCGCGGGCGGGCGTCGATCTCGTTCGGACCGGAGACGCCGACGCGGTCATGAAAGGCAACATCCACACCGATGCCTTCATGCGGGCGCTTCTCGACAAGGACCGCGGATTGCGGGTCCCGGGCCAGCGGGTCAGCCACGTGTTCATGGTCGATATCCCGACCTACCCCAAGCTCCTCGCGATCACGGACGCGGCCATCAACATCACGCCTGATCTCACCGCCAAGGCGCAGATTCTTCAGAACGCCATCGAGGTCTTGGGACTGCTGGGCGTGGAGACGCCCAAGGCCGCTATCCTGTCGGCGGTCGAGACCGTCAACCCGGCCATTACATCGACCCTGGACGCCGCCTGTCTGACCCTGATGGCCAAGCGGGGACAGATCGCCGGCGCCATCGTCGATGGGCCCATGGCCTTCGACAACGCGATCTCGGCCGATGCCGCGCGAGAAAAAGGCATCATCTCGGGGGTCGCCGGCGATGTCGATATCCTGTTGGTGCCCGATCTCGTCTCCGGCAACATTCTGGCCAAGAACCTCGAGTATCTGGCCGGCGCCACGGCCGCGGGTATCGTCTTGGGTCTGTCGGTGCCAGCTGTGCTCAGTTCGCGCGCGGACCCCCCGGCCGCACGCCTCGCCGCGCTAGCGCTCACTGTCCTAATGCATCAACCCCGGGCGCAAAGGAGGGAAACAACGGAGCCGGAATCGGCCATCCATTGCGCACCCCAGCCCGAAGACGCTTGCTGTCCGATCGGAGCCTGAACCATGCTGCAGGTGCCAGACGATAAGCGAAAGGGACTCGACAGTACGTCGCCTTGTCCCGATGACGAGGCGAGGTCCCGGCCGTCTCTGGATCAACCCCTACACGCGGCGCTCGGGCGGCTCACTGCCGGGATTTCGCCGGTGGCGCTTGCTCAGGCCTATACGGATTGGGCCCAGCATCTCCTGCTATCGCCCGACAAGCAGATAGAACTGGTCGGGAAGGCGGCGAGCAAGTGGGCGCGCTATCTGGAATACTGTCCGCGGGCTTGCTCGGATCCTCATTGTGAGGTCTGTATCGAGCCCCTGCCGCAGGACAAGCGCTTTGCCGGCGATCCGTGGCAGACATGGCCATACAATGCGTTCTATCAGGGCTTCCTCCTGACCCAGCAATGGTGGCACAACGCCACGACCGGCGTCCCCGGAGTCTCCAAGCATCATGAGGAGGTTGTCTCCTTCGTCGCCCGGCAACTCCTCGACATGGTCTCTCCGGCGAATTTTCCGGCGACCAACCCCGAGGTCCTGAAGGCGACTCTCGACAGCGCCGGCCAGAACCTGGT
Source organism: uncultured Brevundimonas sp. (assembly GCA_963977325.1). Classification (GTDB taxonomy): domain Bacteria; phylum Pseudomonadota; class Alphaproteobacteria; order Caulobacterales; family Caulobacteraceae; genus Brevundimonas. Next base: position 1,493 of record CAXBPJ010000345.1, read on the forward strand.
TCATGGGGCCGCCAATTTTATCGAAGACTGGCAACGCGCCGTCAGGGGCGAGCGGCCGGCCGGCGCGGAGGATTTCGAGGTCGGCCGGAACCTTGCGGTGACGCCCGGCAAGGTGATCTTCCGCAACGAATTGATCGAGCTGATCCAATACGCGCCGGCGACGGACAAAGTTCATCCCGAGCCGGTCCTGATCGTGCCGGCCTGGATCATGAAATACTACATCCTCGACCTCAGCCCCGAGAACTCGCTGGTGAAGTACCTGGTCGAGAAGGGCCACACGGTCTTCATGATCTCCTGGAAGAACCCGGCGGCGGAGGACCGCGACCTCGGTCTGGAAGACTACCGCAGGCTCGGAGTCATGGCCGCGCTCGACGCGGTCTCCGTGATCATCCCGGAGCAGCGGATCCACGGCGCTGGCTACTGCCTCGGCGGCACACTCCTGTCGATCGCCGCGGCGGCCATGGCCCGCGACGGCGACGAACGGCTGGCGACTCTGACCCTGTTCGCCGCGCAGACCGATTTCACGGAAGCCGGCGAGCTGATGCTGTTCATCGATGAGGCCCAGGTCAGTTTCCTCGAGGACATTATGGCGGAGCAGGGCTACCTCGATACCAAGCAGATGGCCGGCGCCTTCCAACTGTTGCGCTCCAACGACCTGATCTGGTCGGCCATGGTGCAGAACTATCTCTTGGGCGAGCGCCGTCCGCTGTTCGACTTGATGGCGTGGAACGCAGATGCGACGCGCATGCCGGCCAGGATGCACTCGGAGTATCTCCGGCAGCTGTTCCTCGACAACGATCTGGCGGACGAGCGCTACTGCATCGACGGCCGCCCGGTTTCGCTGCGTGACATCCGTATCCCGATCTTCGCCGTCAGCACCCTCTCCGACCACGTCGCCCCCTGGCGGTCAGTCTATAAGATCCACGCCCAAACTAATGCCGATGTCACCTTCGTGCTGTCCAACGGCGGCCACAATGCCGGCATCGTCAGCCCGCCCGGCAACGCCAAACGCTATCACCAAATCGCCACGCACGACGACCTCGCCGCTTATCTAGATCCGGACAGCTGGCAGACGCAGGCGGTCCACCATGACGGCTCTTGGTGGCCCTGCTGGCAGGGCTGGCTCGCCGAACATTCGGGCGAGCCCATCAAGCCGCTCCGGCTGGGCGCACCACGCAAGGGCTATCGGCCCCTAGGCGACGCGCCCGGCGCCTATGTGCGCGAACCGTGAACATTGGCATACAAATGATCGGGGTCCGGAACGACCCGTAGTCGCGATGGGTGAGGGAGTGAGCGATGGCTTGGCTGGCAGAGAACTGGGTTTGGGTCCTGATCGGAATCGCGTTCGTCGCGATGCATCTTTTCGGGC
>CAXBPJ010000346.1:0-2855 GCA_963977325.1 uncultured Brevundimonas sp.
GGGTGTTCGGCCTGGCCAAGCCCTTTCTCCGCCAGGGAGTTCGCGCCTTCCTGAAACAGGACGGCGGCATGGTGAACTTGCAGAACGAGGGGCTGCGCTACGACCCGGCCCTGATCTGGATCGACGACTCCGACACCCAAGCCAAATGGTATCAGCAGCTCAAGCGCGAATGGTCAAAGAGCCGCGCCGAGGCGCGGCCCTTCGTCAATCCGATCAAGCCCCGGACCCTGAGGTGGAAGAGCTGAAGCCTGCTCAGGCGGCCTTGCGCATGGCCTTGCCGGCGCCGCCGAGGATCAGGTCCAGCTGAGCCGACAGGCGGTCCGACAGACCCTTGAGATCCCAGCCGTCGTAGGCCGCCTTGCGGTAGTTCGACAGATAGGCGTCCCAGATCATCTCGCCCAGCAGCTTGACGTCGGCGTCCTGGGCCAGGTCACCGGACCGCACGCCGTCTTGCAGGATGTCGGCGATCACGGCCTGGACATTCCGACCGGCGGCGCGGGCGCGCACCTCGGCGGCGTGCGGCTGGAACCAGGAACGGGCGATGAAGGCCTGCATCAAGGGGAGGTGGTCGAGCGTGGCGTGATAGCCGGCGTCGAGGACGGCCAAAAGGCGGGTCTTCAGGTCGCCGTCCTTGCGGGCGCCGCGACGCATGTCCTCGGCCAGCTTGGCCAGGTCATCGATCAGAACCGCCTCGAAAAGCTCAGCCTTGTCCTGGAAGTTGGCGAACACCGCGCCGGTGGACATGCCGGCGCCCTTGGCGATGTCGCGGATGGTGGCGGGATCGTACCCCCGCTCGGCGAACAGGCCGCGGGCCGACTCGAGCACCTTCTGACGGGTCCGGACCTTGGCGGCCTGGCGGCGATTGAGCTTTTCGGGAGCGGCCTGGGCCTGAACGGAACTGTCCTGCATACGACACTGACTCAACGACTGCTGCGGCGAACACGGCCGCATGACGAACATCTTGGGTGAGGAAGGCGAGCCGCCTTCGGAGCCACGCCATGCCCCCTTTGCATACTCAAAGATTGTCAAAAATGGGCCTGTAAGACGGCCAATGGGCCGAATTGCCGCAGATCGCCGACACGGACGGTCAGCTCTTGGCGATATCCGGCGAGGCCCGAAGCGCGCGGTTCGGACGTCCCCGTCGATCCTCCGGCGTGGCCTCCAGGAACAGCTTTCGGAACTGATCGCGGCGCTCATGGATAGAGGCGATGACGTGACCCATGGGCACGCCGAGATCGACCAGGGTGTTCTCCGCCAGTTGCAGACTGGCTTCGATGGTCTCGGGCACGGCGTCCGTAACCCCGATGGCGTAGAGACGCTGGGCGTGGCGATCGTCTCGGGCCCGGGCGATGATGGTTAGGTCGTCCCGGAGCGCGCGAGCGGCGCGCACCACCTCTTCGACCTTGGCCGGCGAATCCATGGTCACGACCAGGGCCCGGACCTTGTCGATGCCGCAGCGATTGAGCAGATCGGCCCGCGACGCATCGCCGAAACTGACGGGTCGCTTCTGACGACGCGCCTCGCGCACCGCCTCGATATCTGTGTCGATCGCCAGATAGCTCTGGCCATGTTCGCGCAGCATCTCGCCGACCAGGCGTCCGACCCGGCCGTAGCCGACCACCAGCACATCGGCGCCGTCGATGGCCTCGGGCAGCGCGGCCTCGGGCGGCGCCGCCTGATCCTTCCGCGTCCGGCGCTTCGCCAGGGCGTCGCCCGCCATGGCGAGGAAGGGGATGGTGAAGATGCTCAAGGTCGCGGCGATCATCGCCTGGCCGGCGAAGACCGGCGAGGCGACCCCCTCGACCATGCCTTCGGCCAGGATGACGAAGGCGAACTCTCCGGCGGGGCCGAGCACCAGAGCGGTCTGGAGGGCCGCGCCCGGCTTGAGGCCCCAGGCGCGCGCCAGGCCGAAGATCACCGCCACCTTTACGCCGATCAGGGTCAGGGTCAGGGCCACCAGCCCCAGTGGATCGGCGGCCACGGCGTCAAGGTCCAGGCCGATGCCGACGCCGACGAAGAACACCCCGAGCAGCAGGCCCTTGAACGGCTCGATGGCCACCTCCACCGCCCGGCGAAACTCAGTTTCGGCCAGCAGCAGGCCGGCGATCAGGGCGCCGAGGCTCATCGACAGTCCCGAGGCCTGGGCCGCCACGCCCGCGCCGATCACGACCAGCAGACAGCCGGCGAGGAAAAGCTCCTGCCCTTCGGCGCGGGCAACCAGTCGGAACAGCGGCCTGAGCACCAACCGGCCGATGATGATCAGCAAGGCCAGGCCGATGGCGGCCGGGGCCAGAGTCGACAGGGCCGCCAACAGCGCCGTCGGGTCCAGTTCGCCAGCCGGGGTCGCTCCCGCCGTCACGATGGACGCCAGCACGGTGACCGTGATCAGGATCGGCGCCACGGCCAGATCCTGAGCCAGCAGCACAGCGAAGGTGGAGCGGCCCACCGACCCCGCCAGACGCCCCCGCTCGGCCAGCACGGGCATGACCACGGCGGTTGACGACAGTCCCAGGCCCAGCCCCAGCACGATGGCGCTGACCAGCGGCTGTCCCATCAGATAGAAGGCGCCGCCCAGCGCCAGGGCGCACAGGATGACCTGGCTGAGGCCCAGGCCGAACACCAGCCGCCGCATGGCCTTGAGCCGCTCCCACGACAGCTCCAGCCCGATCATGAAGAGGAGAAAGGCGACGCCCAGCTCGGACAGCACCCGCACCTGGGCCTGGTCGGTGATGGTGAAATAGGACAGCGGCCCTTCGCCGCCGCTCATTCGGCCCAAGCCGTCCGGGCCGAGCAGCACCCCCGCCGCGAGGAAACCCAGCACCGGACTGATCTTGAAGCGGTTGAACAGCGGAACC
>CAXBPJ010000347.1:0-2854 GCA_963977325.1 uncultured Brevundimonas sp.
GCAGGCCGCGATCAGGTCGCGCCCGCCTTCGGCCTCGTCGATATGCAGCATGGCGTGGAGGCCGACATAAGGTTCGGGGCGGTTGCGCAGGATCAGCGCCTGGATATCGTCCAGTTGCAGCGAGACATCCTCGCGGCGGAAACGGTCGCGGATTGCGGAAAGAACGCTCATCTCAGTAATCCACCGGCTCGGGTTTCGCCAATTCTTCGGTCAGCTTGCTCAGCGCAGCGCGGGTGGTGTCGTCGATGCCCTCATTGGCGTTCATCGCGTCCAGAAACGCGTCCAGCGCCTTGTCCATGCGCTGAAACCGGCGCACATCGACAACCGAGACCTGCGGATTGGCCACGAACCAGCCGCAAGCGTCGATCTGGTGATCGGCGATGAAATCCTTGACCTCGGGGCTGTCGATGCCCGGCCAGCCCTCGACATTTTGGAACAGCAGATCCATCAGGCCGGGGATTTTCGTTGCGAAATCATTGATATAGGCGTCCCAATCGCCATCATAGGCGGTGGCGAACAGCACTTTGGTGTCATTCTCGATGAACACGAACCGCATGTTGTGCAGCGTCGAGACCCGCTGCGCGCCGTCGAAATTGCCGTTGGTCAGGTTAAAGATGCGGCGCAGCCGGTCGGCCCCGCCCGGTTTCAGCGTGGCAATCGCGGTCAGTTCGGACACATTGCCCGATTGCCGCCCGGCCCGGCCCGCTGATTGCGCGGTGCCCTTCAGGTCGGGGTTGTGTTCGCGGATGGCCGATTCCAGCGCGATGCGGGCCAGTTTCGGCGCATCGGCGGCGACTTCGCGCACGACGCGGCGGATCTCGGTCAGACGGCTTTCATCCTCAAGGCGCGGGTCGCGGCTGTCGGTGGTTTGGTCGGTCATGGGTTCTCTCCTGTTCAGTTGGGGATGTCGGCGGCCGAGCGCGGCTCGGTCGGGGTGATGGCGTTCAGGCGGTGGCGGCGGTCGCTCGAGGCCTGATAGACATGGCGGCGGATGCGCATGATCGAGCCAAGCGGGCGGTGCGCCTCGATGCCGTTCCACGGGCTGAAGGCCAGCACATCATCGGCCCAGACCCGCCTTGCGTCTGAAAACGTCTCTTGCGCGTCAAAGCTCAGCGTGGCGAGGGTCTCGAAGGGGGATTCGGCCTCGTCCCATTCGATGGCGGCATCCTCGATGGGCATCCGGTCCAGATCGGTGCAAAGCTGGGCGCGCAGATCGAAGCGCGCGGGCCGCTCGCGCAGGGTCTCGGCGACCGCGCGTTCGATCCCGGATTGCGACAGGTCCGCCATGTCCTTGCCGGTCAGCGCGCGCAGATGCTCCGAGGCCGGCGCGACCGAGATCTTGGCGATATAATCGCCAAAGCGCAGCGCACCCTGGCTGAAATAGGTCTCGCCCAGCAAATGATGATTGGTCGAGGCCAGACCTTGCAGGGTCGGTCCGGCTTCGATCCCGGCGCGTTCGGACAGCCCCTCGATGCCGCGCGCAATCGCCGCCCCGGCCCGTTGCAGGCCAGCCGGCGCAGCGGCGCGGCGCTCAAGCATGGGCAGCATTTGCTTGTATTTGGGGATGGTGCCAAAGGCCAGCGTCGGGATATTGACCATCAGGAAATCCTGATTCTGGCCGTCATCGCCTTCCAGAAGGCGCGGCCCCTCGACCCCCATCACCTTCAACGCAAAGCCGCGCGGCTGGGGAATGGAGTCGGGCCGCACCCCGCCGGGCGCCGAGGACAGCCGCACCACCACATCATGCGTTCCGGGCCGCGCAAAGATGCCTTGCGCCAGATGCGCGGGCAGATCATCGCGGATGGTGAGCCGGCCGACCAGAACGCCGTGGCTTTTGGCATGGGCGTCACGGACGGCGTGGCGGTGGCGCTCGAACTCCTCCATGTTGGCCTCGGCCATCATGGCGGCGATCTCGTCGATCAGTTCGGCCTCGTTTTCGACGGGCACTTCGATTTCTGGCGCGTAGCGCACAGGACGTGTCATCGCATTTCCTTTCGATGGACGGGCAGCCTCGGGCCGGCCCTGAGAATGTCTGACCAACAGCGCCCGGCTGGCTGAGTTCCCCCCTGGCCGTGCCTTGGCATACATTCCCCAAGTGGCATGCCGTCTGACGTGAGTTTCGCCTGAATCCGACCGCAGGACAGTCATTTTCCGTCCCGAGCGGCGTCGTCGGGCGCGCAAGGCGCTGAGACAGGGCAGATCGGCCCGCGAAGCCGCCGTGTTGTGCCCTGGTGGCGGTGTTTTTCAGCGCAGCGGACAGACCCATCCTGCCGTTTTCGTTCAGTTTGGGCGTGGATGGCGGTCATGCGCATAGCGGAGGCGCTCGCAATCGGCGGATGGCGGCGAGGATGGCGCGGGCATGGCGGACGACACGTGCCCCGATCTTGATCAGCTTCAGTTGCAGGCTGGTCAACGACCAGTCGGCCATCGTCTCGGGCAACTCGATGCAGCGCAAGAAGATGGCCAGGTTGTAGGCCAGCGCATGCAGTTGCAGTCGCACCTCATTGTCGCGGAACTTCCGGCATGACAGCCGCGTCCAGTGGAAGGCATATTTACCTTCCTTGATGTGCTGCTCGGCGGTGCCGCGCTGGTTATAGAACCGCACCACCCAGTCGGGCTCCATCGGCAGGTTGGTGACGATGAAGCCGACACGCGGGAACAGTTCGCCCGGATGCCATTCGATCTTGGCGATCACCCGGCGTTCCTTGTCCCAGGATGCCGCCTGATACTCGAAGTCTTCGTAGAAGCGCTTGACCTTGGTCAGCGAAGGTCGCCCGACAGGGCGCGTCAGCCGATGCGCGATCTTCTCGCGCAGGACGTTGTTCGCAGGCAGCCGGATGGCGTAGACGAATCG
>CAXBPJ010000348.1:0-2839 GCA_963977325.1 uncultured Brevundimonas sp.
TGAGCGCCGCGACTTCGGCTTCCGCCGTTTTCGCCTGCTTGCGCAGAGCCTGGCTGCGCTCGCGCGCCTCGGCGGCGGCGAACAGGGGCAGGGGGTCGTCGTCAGGCAGTCGGCGGACAGCCCACAGCGCCTCGCGTCGGTCCAGCCCCATTGAGCGGAAGGCGTCGGCGTCGGCCAGCTTGCGCATCGCCGCCGCCGGCAGGCGCGCCCGTCGCGCCAGGCTCTCGATGTCCGCAAAGGCGCCCCCAAGCCGCGTCGCCGCTAGGTCATCGGCCCAGGCCTCGCGAAAGCCGTCGATCTGGCGCAGGCCCAGCCGCAGGGCCGGCTCTCCGCCGGTCGGCTCCAGGCTGTTGTCCCAGGTGCTGTAGGCCACATCGATCGGCCGGATCTCGACCCCGCCGATCTCATGCGCCTCGCGCACGATCTGGGCCGGGGCGTAGAAGCCCATCGGCTGGCTGTTCAGCAGGGCGCAGGCGAAGGCGGCGGGATGATGCCGCTTTATCCATGATGAGACATAGACCAGCAGGGCGAAGGAGGCGGCGTGGCTCTCCGGAAAGCCGTAGGAGCCGAAACCCTTGATCTGATCGAAGCATCTCTGGGCGAAGGCGGCGTCATAGCCGCGCGCGATCATCCGCCCGACGAAACGGGTCTCGTAGGTGTGCAGGGTGCCGTCGCCCCGGAAAGTGCCCATGGCCTTGCGCAGGCCGTTGGCCTCGGCGTCGTCGAACTGGGCCGCGACCATGGCGACCCGCATGGCCTGTTCCTGAAACAGGGGCACGCCCAGGGTCTTCTCCAGCACCCGCCTCAGTTCGTCCGGCGGGCCGTGCTCGGGCGAGGGGCCGGACAGGTCGACATCCTCCAGGCCGTTGCGGCGGCGCAGATAAGGATGGACCATGTCGCCCTGAATCGGGCCAGGCCGGACGATGGCCACCTGGATGACCAGGTCGTAAAGGCGGCGGGGTTTCAGCCTCGGCAGCATGTTGATCTGGGCGCGGCTTTCGACCTGGAAGACGCCGATCGACTGGCCCCGACACAGCATGTCGTAAACGTGGGGGTCATCCTGGGGGATGGTGTGCAGCGCCTGATCGACGCCCTGATGATCCCGCATCAGGTCGAACGCCTTGCGGATGCAGGTCAGCATGCCCAGCGCCAGCACATCGACCTTCATCAGGCGCAGTTCGTCGATGTCGTCCTTGTCCCACTCGATGAAGGTGCGGTCGGGCATGGCGGCGTTGTGGATGGGGACCATCTCGTCCAGCCGATCCTGGGTCAGCACAAAGCCGCCGACGTGCTGGCTCAGATGGCGGGGGAAGTTCAGCAGACGCGAGGCCATGGCGACGGCGCGGGCGATCGTCGGATTGGCGGCGTCCAGTCCGGCCTGGGACACATGTTTTTCGCCGATCTCGGAACCCCAGCTACCCCAATGGCTGCCAGCCAGACGGGCGGTGACGTCCTCGCTCAGGCCCAGCGCCTTGCCGGCCTCGCGGATGGCGCTGCGAGGGCGGAAATGGATGACGGTCGAGGCGATACCGGCGCGGTGGCGGCCATAGCGCTCATAGATGTGCTGGATGATCTCCTCGCGCCGCTCGTGCTCGAAATCGACGTCGATGTCGGGCGGCTCGTTGCGGTCCTCCGACAGGAATCGCTCGAACAGCAGCTCGGATTCGGCCGGATCGACCGAGGTGATGCCCAGCACGTAGCAGACCGCCGAATTGGCGGCCGAGCCCCGCCCCTGGCACAGGATGCGCTTGTCCTTGGCCACCCGCACGATGTCGTAGATGGTCAGGAAATAGGGGGCGATGTCCTTGCGGCCGATGAAGTCGAGCTCCTTGCGCAGCAGGTCGGCCAGCCGGGCGGGGATGTCGCCACAGCGTTCGTTGGCGTGTTTCCAGGTCAGCTCCTCCAGCCACGACTGGGGTTGGCGGCCGGGCGGAATGGGCTCTTCCGGATACTGATAGGCGAGGTCCGACAGGTCGAAGATCACGCGCGCGAGCAGATCGGTCGTTTCGGCCACCGCCTCGGGCGCGTCGCGGAACAGGCGCCGCATCTCGCCGACGGGTTTCAGGTGGCGTTCGGCGTTGGCCAACAGCCGGCGCCCGGCGGCCTGGATGGTGGTCCCTTCCCGGATGCAGCTCAACACATCCTGCAGGTCGCGCTGGTCCGGGTCGTGATAGAGGACGTCGTTCGTGGCCAGCAGCGGAACCCCGACCCGCCCGGCTATCGTCTTCAGTCGGGCCAGCCGCCGCCGATCGTCGCCGCGCCTCAGCATGGCGGCGCCCAGCCAGACCGCGCCGGGCGCCCCCTCCGCCACTCGGGCCAGCACCGCGTCGAACCCGGTCAACCGGTCCGGCGGCATGACGATCAGCAGCATGTCCTCGGGCGCGGACATAAGGTCTCGCAAGCCGATCACGCACTCGCCCTTCTTCGCCCGACGATTGCCGAGGGTCAGCAACCGGGTCAGCCGGCCCCAGCCGGCGCGGGTCTCGGGATAGGCCAGGATGTCCGGCGTTCCGTCATTGAAGACCAGCCTCGCGCCCAGGATCAGCCGAAAATCCCGGGCCCGGCGTTTGACCTCCTCGGACAAGGCCGGATCGATGGTGTGGTCCTCGTCCACCCGCCACGGTGTTGCGATCGGCCAGGCCCATGCCGGCATGGCCGCGCAGGATGGCCGTCGCCACCATCTGCTTGGGCGAGGAGGCGCCGCGCAGGAAGGAAAAGTTGCTGGTCACCGCCAACTCGGCATAGACGCCCGGCGGGTCGATCAGCTCCTGGAGTTCAGGTGGCCGCCCGATCATGGAAACAGGCCGTGGATGAACCAGCGCGGCCCCTCCGCCTCGCC
>CAXBPJ010000349.1:0-2837 GCA_963977325.1 uncultured Brevundimonas sp.
CGCGGGCGCGCGCTTCGAGGCCGCGGACGGGGCGCCTGGCGCCGACCTGGCCTCTGTGCCTGTGACGGCGGTCGATGGCGCCGTGCTGGGCCGGATCGTCTGGACGCCGGACCGGCCGGGCGCGCGGGTGCTGGCCACGGCCGGACCTCTGCTGGCCGCGCTGCTGGCCGCCGTACTGGCGGTGGGGACGTGGCTGAAGCTGCGCATCTGGGCCGACCTCAGGCGCCTGCGCGACAGCGAGGCGGCGTTGGCGTCGGCGCTGGGCCGCGCCGAGGCCGCCAGCGCGGCCAAGACCCGCTTTCTGGCCAACATCAGCCACGAGCTCCGCACTCCGCTCAACGGCGTCCTCGGCATGGCCCAGATCATCGAGGGCGATCTGCTGACGCCGCAGCAGCGCGATCGCATGGGCGTGCTGCGCCGCGCCGGCGAGGCCCAGTTGCGGCTGATCGAGAACCTGCTGCTGGCCGTGCGGCTACAGAGCCAGGCGGTCAGCCTTATCCTCAGGGTGTTCGCGCCCGACGCCTTGGTGCGCCGGGTCGGCGCCGGCCACCGCGCCGCCGCCGCCGACAGGGGCCTAACCTTCCGGGTCGAGGCCCGCGCCCCCGCGGCCCGGCTGGGCGACGCCGAGGCCATCAGCCGCATGCTGGATCAACTGTTGGACAACGCCATCCGCTTCACCCCGGCCGGGCGGGTGATGCTGAGGGCGCTGGAGCGGGACGGCGCCCTGGTGCTGGAGGTGGAGGACACCAGTCCCGGCGTGCCGACCGAGACGCGCGAACGGCTGTTCTCGCCCTTCGCCCAGATCGACGACAGCTCCACCCGCGCCGCCGACGGCGCCGGGCTGGGCCTGAACATCGTTAAGGAGCTGGCGGCCCTGATGCGCGGTCGTATCGAGCTCGACGTCCTGCCCGGCCAGGGCAGTCGCTTTCGCCTGATCCTGCCCCTGGAGCGGATCGCGGCACCAGCGGAGGCGATGGCGCCGGAGAGCGTCTCCTAACCCGCCGTTAACCACGTTCCCGCGGCCGTGTCGGGGCTGCTGATCGAGGCGCGGGGCGGCATCAGCCGGCTGGCCGTGGGGGCGCGGGCCGAGATCGGGCGGGGCCGGGGGCTCGAGGCGCTTCCGGCCGAATGCGTCGGCTTCCAGGGGGAGAAGGCGCTGCTGATGCCGTTCGGTCCGGTCGAGGGCGTGGCGCCCGGCGCCGACATCCGCATCATCGACACCGCCGCCAGCGTGCGGCCGACCGCCGCCTGGCTGGGACGGATCATCGACGCCTTTGGTCAGCCGATTGACGGCAAGGGGCCGCTGCCGGTCGGGCCTGCGCCCTATCCGCTCAGGGCGCCTCCGCCGCCGGCCCATGCGCGCGGACGGGTGGGCGAGCGACTGGACCTGGGCGTGCGCGCCATGGACGTCTTCACCACCACCTGCCGGGGCCAGCGTTTGGGCATCTTCGCCGGCTCGGGCGTCGGCAAGTCCGTGCTGCTGTCGATGCTGGCGCGCCAGGCGACCTGCGACGCGGTGGTGGTGGGCCTGATCGGCGAGCGGGGCCGTGAGGTGCGCGAATTCATTGAGGAGACCCTGGGCGAGGAGGGTTTGAAGCGCGCCATCGTGGTGGTCGCGACCAGCGATGAGCCGGCGCTGAAACGGCGCCAGGCGGCCTATATGACCATGGCCATCGCCGAGTATCTCAGAGACCAGGACCTTGAGGTGCTGTGCCTGATGGACTCGGTCACCCGCTTCGCCATGGCCCAGCGCGAGATCGGCTTGGCCGCGGGCGAGCCGCCGACCACCAAGGGCTATACGCCGACTTGTTTCTCCGAACTGCCCAAGCTGCTGGAGCGGGCCGGGCCCGGGCCGATCCGGCCGGACGGCACCGAGGCCGCGCCGATCACCGCCCTGTTCACCGTGCTGGTGGATGGCGGCGACCACGACGAGCCGATCGCCGACGCCGTTCGAGGCATTTTGGACGGGCATATCGTGATGGACAGGAAGATCGCCGAGCGCGGGCGGTTCCCGGCCATCGACGTGCTGAAATCCGTTAGCCGCACCCTGCCGGGCTGCCAGACGATCCCGGAGCGCGAACTGAACCGCCGAGCGCGTCAGTGCCTGTCGGCCTATTCCAACATGGAGGAGCTGATCCGCATCGGCGCCTATCGCGCCGGGGCCGATCCGATCGTTGACCGGGCCATCGCGCTCAACCCCGCGCTGGAAGGATTCCTGACGCAGGCGCCGGAGGATGCGACCCGTCTTGACGAGTCCTTTACCCGCCTACAGGCAATCCTGAACCAGGGCATGATTGATCAGGATCAAGGGCTGGACGGATGACGACCTGGGCGAACTCTCTGATCCGCATCTCTACCTACGAAGTGGAGACGCTGCAGAAACGCCTTGCCGAGATCGCCGACCGTCGCGCCGCCGCCCATATCCGCCTGGGCGTGCTGGACGCCGAGGCCGAGATCGAACGCGACCGCGCCCGCGCCGACCCGTCCGCCCAGATGATGCTCAACGCCTATCTGAACGGCTGGAAGGCCAGGAAGGGCGCGGCCGAGGCCGATGTCGTGGTGCTGGAGGCCGAGGAGGCCGGGGCCCGTGACGCCCTGTCCGGCGCCTTCGAAGAGCTGAAGAAGTTCGAACACGTCGCCGAGACCACCCGGCTGAACGCGCTGGTGGCGGCCAACAAGCGCGAAAACGCGGCCTTCGACGAGATCGCGCTCAGGCGGCGGGCTTAAGGTGCAATCTCCCTCCCACTCGGGGGAGGGTGGTCGGCGGAGCCGACCGGGTGGGGGCGCTCCATTCAGGTCGTCGCCGCCAGGATTGCAGCAGTCCTCCCCACCCGGCC
>CAXBPJ010000350.1:0-2829 GCA_963977325.1 uncultured Brevundimonas sp.
TGGACTGGGCGTTTGCTCAGGCCGTTTCCGCCGCCTGACGCGACACGGGCCGATTCCCCCGCTATAGGCTCCGCCCGCGAGCAGCGGAGAGTTTGTCTTGGCGAATGTGGCGGTGGTCGGGGCCCAGTGGGGCGACGAGGGCAAGGAAGATCGTCGACTGGCTGGCGAATCGGGCCGATGTTGTGGTCAGGTTCCAGGGCGGTCACAACGCCGGCCATACGCTGGTGGTCGGCGACAAGGTCTATAAGCTGAGCCTGCTGCCGAGCGGCGTGGTTCAGGGCAAGCCGTCGATCATCGGCAACGGCGTGGTGGTCGATCCATGGGCGCTGCTGGACGAGATTTCGAGGATCGAAGGGCAGGGCGTGGCGATCCCGCCGGAGATCCTGACCCTGGCGGACAACGCCTGTCTGATCCTGCCGCTGCACCGCGACCTGGACCAGGCGCGCGAGGCCCAGGCCGGGGCGACCAAGATCGGGACCACCGGGCGCGGCATCGGCCCGGCCTATGAGGACAAGGCGGGGCGGCGAGCGATCCGGGTCGGCGACCTGGCCGATCCCGAGGCGCTGGACGCCAAGATCGAGCGGCTGCTGGCCCACCACAATGCGCTGAGGAAGGGTCTGGATCTGGCCGAGGTCGATGCGGCCGGGCTGAAAGCCGAGTTGCTGGAGATCGCGCCCAGGGTGCTGTGTTTCGCGGGCGAGCCGGTGTGGCGGCTGCTGGACCGAGCGTATCGCGAAGGGCGGCGCATCCTGTTCGAGGGCGCACAGGGGACGTTGCTGGACGTCGATCACGGCACCTATCCCTATGTGACCAGCTCCAACACGGTGGCGGGGCAGGCGGCGGCGGGATCGGGCCTGGGGCCGCGCTCGGTCGGCTATGTGCTGGGCATCGTCAAGGCCTACACCACGCGGGTCGGCGAGGGGCCGTTCCCGACCGAACTGTTCGACAAGGACGGCGAGCGGATCGCCGAGCGGGGGCGCGAGTTCGGCACGGTTACGGGGCGGGCGCGGCGCTGCGGCTGGTTCGACGCGGTGCTGGCGCGACAGTCGATCGCCATCAACGGCATCCACGGCATCGCCTTGACCAAGCTGGATGTGCTGGACGGGTTCGAGGAGCTGAAGATCTGTGTCGGCTATCGGGTGGGGGACGAAAACTATGACTATCTGCCGGCCGGGCTGAAGGACCAGGCGCGGGCCGTGCCGATCTATGAGACCATCGAAGGCTGGTCTGAGAGCACGCAAGGCGCTAGGTCGTGGAAGGACCTGCCAGCCAATGCTGTGAAATATGTGCGTCGGATCGAGGAGTTGATCGCGGCGCCGGTCGCCCTGCTGTCGACCAGTCCGGAGCGGGACGACACCATCCTGATGCGCGACCCGTTCCAGGGGTGAGCCGTCAGGGTTAGCGGGCGTCCTCAACGCGATCTTTACTGAACGCAGGCAGGCTGGGCTTTCGGATCGGAGCGGGCCCCACGTGTTTTCCCTGACGTCGCAACAGATGGCCAAGCTGGCGCCGGCGCTAAAGCGGGTGCTGATCGTCGACGCCAATGGGGCGGCCGCGAAACTGCTGACCGACATGGTTCGAAGCCTTGGGGCGCGGGATGTGGTCACCGAGGCGGACCAGGGGGTGGCGTTGAGGATCGCGGCGGACTTCGATCCAACCCTAATCTTCATCGAGCGCTCGGGGCCGGCCTTGGATGGCGAGACCTTCGCCCGACGTATCCGGCGCTCGACCTTCGAGGCGCGGTTCGCGCCGATCGTGATGGTCACCAGCGAGGCGACGGCCTCGACCATCAAGGGCGCCCGCGACGCGGGTGTGCACGAGTTCCTGAGGAAGCCCTTCACCGCCGGCGACCTGACCAAGCGGGTGGCGGCGGTGGCGTTGAAGCCGCGGGACTGGATCGAGGCCCTGGGCTATGTCGGGCCGGACAGGCGGCGGTTCAATTCGGCGGAATACGAAGGGCCGAAGAAGCGGTCGGGCGAGGCGCCCTGCACGGCGGCGGAGGCTGCGGCTAACGCCAAGGATCAGGCGATGCAGATCCTGACGTCGGCGATCGAACGGTTCGACGAGGACCCGGCGCAGGCCCTGCGGGCCATCCGGGCCCAGGCGACCGACCTGAAGGCCCTTGCGCTGAAGCAATCGGACGCCGGGCTGGCCGTGGCGGCGAGCACACTGGAAACCGCGATGGCGCACGGCGCCAATACGAAGGCCGCGCTGACGGTACCGGTTCAGGCGGTGCTGGCGCTGGCCGGTCCCGAGAGCCTGAAACGGGCGGGATAGACCCGCCCGCTCCTCGGATCAGGCGTCGACCAGGTTCCGCTCTTCGGCGGCGGCGCGCATGGCCTGCTGCAGCTTTTCGAAGGCGCGGACCTCGATCTGGCGGACCCGCTCGCGAGAGACGCCGTACTGACCGGCCAGCTCCTCCAGAGTGACTGGATCGTCCTTGAGGCGCCGCTCCGTCAGGATGTGTTTCTCCCGATCGGTCAGCTCCTGCATGGCTTCCTGCAGCAGGCCCATACGGATCGAGCGCTCTTCGTTCTCGGCGACATAGGTTTCCTGGGAGACCGCGGTGTCGTCCTCCAGCCAGTCCTGCCACTCGCTTTCGCCGTCGGCGCGCAGGGGCGCGTTAAGCGAGGCGTCGCCGCCGAGGCGGCGGTTCATGGAGATGACGTCGTCGTGGGTGACGCCCAGCTTGGTGGCGATGGCCTCGACGTGCTCGGGGCGGAGGTCGCCTTCCTCGAAGGCCGAGATCTGGCTCTTGGCCTTGCGCAAGTTGAAGAAAAGCTTCTTCTGCGCGGCGGTTGTGCCCATCTTCACGAGCGACCAAGAGCG
>CAXBPJ010000351.1:0-2822 GCA_963977325.1 uncultured Brevundimonas sp.
GGCCAGGAGGGCCTCGAGCGCCAGCATATCCTCGGGCGGAGGCGTTTCGAAGCGCAAGGCTTCGCCGGTGACCGGATGGACGAAGCCGAGGACGGCGGCGTGGAGCGCTTGTCGGGTCAAGCCTGACTCGGCGATGGCGGCGCGGACGGGCGCGGCCGGAACGCCGGAGCCATAGACGGGATCGCCCAGCAGGGGCGCGCCGATCGACGCCATATGGACGCGGATCTGATGGGTGCGGCCGGTGTGGAGGGTGCACTCGACGCGGCCAGCGAGCGGGGCGCCGCCGGCGCGGGCGGGGCGACCGAAGGCGCGCTCGACGCGGTAGTCGGTGATGGCCTCGCGGCCGCCGGTGCGGAGAACCGCCATTTTCTTTCGGTCATGCTGGGAGCGTCCGAGCCGGGTCTCGATCCGGCCGGTGGCGGGCGAGGGGGCGCCGCGGATCAGGGCGATGTAGCGGCGCTCGATGTCGTGGCGGCTGAAAAGGTCGGTCAGGCCCTGGTGGGCGCGGTCTGATTTGGCGGCGACCATGACGCCGGAGGTGTCTTTGTCCAGGCGGTGGACGATGCCCGGACGCAGCACGCCGCCGATGCCCGACAGGCTGTCACCGCAGTGATGCAGCAGGGCGTTGACCAGAGTGCCCGCTTCCGAGCCGGGCGCCGGATGTGCGGCCATGCCGGCGGCCTTGTCGATGACGATCAGATGGGCGTCCTCGTGAAGGACGGTCAGGGGGATGGCCTCGGCCTGAGGCTCGGCGGCGACCGGGGCGGGCAGGGCGATTGCATAGAGGCCAGACCGGGCCTTTGCGGAGGGTGACACCGAGGCGCCGTCGGGGCCGGTGACCTGGCCCTCGGCAATCAGGGCTTGAAGACGGGCGCGGGAAATCTCCGGGCAGACGGCGGCGACCGCCTCGGCCAGGACCTTGTCGAGGCGGCCGGAGACGTCGGGGGGAAGGGAGACGGCCAGGATTTCGGCGTCGGGATGGTCGTCGCCGGCGGGATCGGGGCTCATTGGCGGACAGTGAAACCCCTCACTCTTTCGCGCAAGGACGGCGGCAGGGCCGCCGTGCGCTCAAGCCCTCTTCCCGCCGGGAGAGGGTTGCTTATGCCGCCTTCTTCTCCAACGTCTGTTCCCATTGGCCGAGGGAGGCCAGGCCGTTCATGCGGGCGCGGTGATGGAAGGCGGCCTGGGCCTTGGCGGCGTTGTCCGCCCTGCCGCCCCAGGCGCGTTGGGGCGCGGCCTGCAGGGCCCGACCGTAGGAGAAGGTCATCTTCCATGGGAAGCCGCCGATGCGGTTCATGGCGTCCAGATGGGCGGTGGCCTGCTCGTCGGTCTGGCCGCCGGAGAGATAAGCGATGCCCGGCACGGCCGAGGGCACGGTGGCCTTCAGCGCCGCGATGGTGCGTTCGGCGACCTCGTCGACCGAGGCCTGTCGGACGCTGCCCTTGCCGGAGATGACCATGTTGGGCTTGAGCACCATGCCCTCCAGCGCCACGCGCTGCTCGGCCAGTTCGGCGAAGACGGTCTGGAGCACCCAGCGGGTGACCTCATCGCAGCGGGCGATGTCATGGGCGCCGTCCATCAGCACCTCGGGCTCGACGATCGGCACGATCTGCTCCTGCTGGCAGATGCGCGCGTAGCGAGCCAGAGCATGGGCGTTGGATTTGACGCAGGCCCAGGTCGGGACGCCATCGGCGATGTCGATGACGCCGCGCCACTTGGCGAAGCGGGCGCCGCGTTCATAGTGGCCGCGCAGGCGTTTCGACAGGCCGTCCAGCCCCTTGGTCACCGTCTCGCCGGGGAAGCCGGCCATCTTGGAGGCTCCCTTGTCGACCTTGATGCCGGGGATGGAGCCCGTGGCCTTGATGATCTCGACCAGCGGCGTTCCGTCGGCGGCGTCCTGATACAGGGTCTCCTCGAACAGGATGACGCCGGAGATGTGCTCGCGCATGGTCTGTTCGGATCGGAACATCAGCTCGCGGTAGTCACGGCGGTTGTCCTCGGTGTTGTCCACCCCGATGGCGTCGAAGCGCTTCTTGATGGTGCCGGTCGATTCGTCGGCGGCGAGGATGCCCTTGCCGGGCGCGACCATGGCCTCGGCGACCTGATTGAGAGCGGAAAGGTCCATGAGCGTTCTCCCCAAGCACTGGATCGTTGCGGCGATGCTCTAGACCCGACCGCCATCGAAGTCACGCATTGTTACAGGTGGCCGTCAGGCCGCCTCCGGCAAGGGCGCCGCGCAGCTGTCGAGCACGGCGAAGAGCTCCGGTAACTGGATGGGCTTGGTCAGCACGCCATCGGCGCCGCCAGCCATGTAGCGCGCGACGTCGTCGGCGAAGGCGTTGGCGGTCAGCATGTGGATGGGCGTCCGGCGCGCCTCCCCCTCGGCGACTCGGATCAGGCGCAATGCCTCGACGCCGTCCATCACCGGCATGTTCACGTCCATCAGGATCAGGTCGAAGGTCTCGTTCAGCGCCGCCGCGACGGCCTGCTCGCCGTTCTCGGCGAAGGTGAGATCGACGCCTGCCGGCGCCAGAAGCACCTCAAGCACCCGGCGGTTTCCGGCGTTGTCCTCGGCGGCCAGGACACGAGGGGCGCGCCGGCAGGCGGTGGCTGCCAGTGGCACGATCGCAGCGATCGGCGATACCGGCGCGGCCAAACTGACCGGCGCCTCGAACCAGAAGCGCTCCCCGGCCCCGTCCGCGGGCTCGCAGCCGATCTGACCGCCCAGCAGAGCGACGTTGCCCGCGCAGATGGCCAGGCCCAGCCCGGCCCCACCAGCGTCGCGCCCTGCGTCGGTCTGTTCAAACGGCTGGAAGATGCGC
>CAXBPJ010000352.1:0-2784 GCA_963977325.1 uncultured Brevundimonas sp.
TGGCAGCCATGAAATACCAACTGGCCGTCACCGCGACGGTGTAGTCCGGGTCTATCAGCCGTGCGGCTTCCTGGGTGATGCCCGCCAGCAGGGGATCGATGGTGCCGATCAGCAGATTGGCCGCGTAACCGCCCGACACCCCCGCAAAGGCCGCCGCCATGCCGGCCAGCGGATGCCGTCCCAGCGAATAATAGACCGCGCCCGCCAGGGGGATGAGCACCACATAGCCCATTTCCGAGGCGATGTTGGACATGATCCCGGCGAAGACGATGATGAAGGTCACAAGGTTCTTCGGCGCCGCCAGCACCGTGCCGCGCACGGCGGCCGACAACAGGCCCGACCGCTCGGCCACGCCCACGCCCAGCATGGCCACCAGCACCACGCCCAGCGGCGCGAAGCTGGTGAAGTTTTCCACCAGGCTGGTGAAGATGCGACGCAGCCCGTCCTCGGTCATCAGGCTGACCGCGCGGATCATGCCGTCCTCGGCCCGACCCGAGGCCCCGACCGGTCGGGGATCCTCGACCGCCAGGCCCAGCGCCCCAAACAGGCCCGACAGCAGCACCATGCCCAGCGCCAGCAGGGCGAACAGGGTCACCGGATGCGGCAACAGATTGCCCAGCCACTCTACCGCGTCGAGGAAGCGGGTGAAGGCATTGCGCTTGGGCTGCGGGGCCGGCGGCGGCGTGGCGCCCTCGGGCGTGGCGGGCGTCAGATCGGCCATGCGGCCTCCGTGCTCGAAACGAAGCGGCCATCTGGCGTGGCCGCGTCAGCCAGATCAATGCGGTCTTTTGGCTCACACCGCCAGCGCTCGACTGCGGGAACCTACATCCCCGGAGCCACCGTCACCTCCGCCTGCAGGGTCGCGTCAGAGTTCTCCAGCACGGTGAGAGACCGCACCAACAACCGATCCGCCTCCAGCGCCGCCAGCCAGGCGAACAGGGTGTTCGCTGCGGCCGTCGCGACACGAATATCGACGACGCCGCTGCCTGAGCGAATTTCCGCCTGCAGTCCGTGAGTCCCCGCCAGCTCGGCCACTCGAGCCTGGGCGGAAGCGACATCGCCCGACGCGCCCGCCGGCGCGACGGCCGCCCGCACGCTCGTCAACGTCCGCGCGGCGTCTGCGTGCCGTTCGATCGAGTCCCGGCGCCAGGCCATGAGGGGCGCCACGACCCCGAACCACAGGACAAAGCCGAGGAGGGCGACTATCATCCCGGCCACCATCAAACGCTCGCGCGCCGTCAGCGCCGACCAGACGTCACGCAATCCGCTGGTGCGCGCGCGCCCGCTCTGGGTCATTGCGGTGCTCCAATGACCAGGTCGCTGACGATGCGGCCGTCCGCCTCCTCGAGCGTGCTGGCCTCGGCGACGCTCAGGTTCTGGTCGGCCAGCAGGGCGCCGATGCGATCGGGATCTCCGTAGTCGCCGTGGCTGAGCGTGGCCCGGGTCGTGCCGTCGGGGTCGAGGAACAGGGCGTCCAGCTCTGCGCCCTCGACCTGCTCGACCGCCGCGAATAGGGCCGACGCCACCCGGCTGAAACCACCGCGCGACGCATCGCCCGCGAGACGCCGCGCGGCCTCGGCCGCGGGATCGGCGCCGGGCGCCATGTCGGGCCAGGCGCGGCGCGCCAAGGCCTGGCTCTCCCGTTCCATCCGCGACGCGGCGCGGTCGTGGCGCCAGGCGTCCGCCGCCAGAAACAACAGCGGCGATACAAGCAACATCGCGCCCAGGGCCGCCGTCAGCCGCCATTCTCTCCAGCCCCCTGACGCGCGCGCGGCGGTGCGCGGCAGAAGATTGATCGACGGCGCGGCCGCCGCCTGAAGCAGCAACCTCTCGACGATCTCCGGCCGGTCTTCCCTGTGGAGCGAAAGGTCTCGGGCCATGACCGCAGCCAGCTCCGCCTCCACGGCCACCGCGAGCCTGCGGCCGCGCACCACCGTCTCGTCGCCGACGGGAAGCGCCAACGCCTGCTCGCGATCGGATGACGGCAGGATCGCCAGCGATGCGGGCACAATGACGTCGGGGGTGATCCCCAGCCGGCCGCATCGATCCAGCCAGCGCGCCAGCACCTCGGGCGCCAGCACCGCGACCAGCCGCTCGTCGCCGTCGTTTTCGCCCAGGGCGATCAGGGCCTGATCAGTTGAGCCGGCGATCTCGTCCCGGACCATCCAGCTCGCGGCGGCGCGCGCCTGGGCCTCGCTGCGGGCCTGGATCGCCAGCCAGCGCACGGTGACGCCGGCGCCGGGCACGACGACGACGGTGCGGGCGACCTCTCCGCCTGGGCCCTGGGCCTCGCTCAGATGACCCCGCGCCAGAACATTGCCCGGGCCGTCGAAGGTCATCCAGTCGGCGGATGGCGGATCGCGGTCGTCTAGGATGATCAGACGTGTCAGGCTCACTCTGCGAGGCTCCAGCGGCGATTGACGGTCCGCACCGGTCCGGCCAGCGGCGCCTCCAACAGCGCGGTCGAGACCGCCTCGGCGTCGGCGTAGGTCACGCGGCTCTCCAGGGCGAAGTAGCGGGTGCGCACCGTGACCTGATCGTACAGAGCGTCCGACGGGGATATGGCGGCCATCAGCGGTTCGGCCCAAAAGGCGTTGGTGTCGACCCACCCAGCGGCCGGACGACGGGCGATCACCTGCCGCGCGGCGGCTTCGCTCAAGGCGCCGCCGCTAAGCATGACCAGCAGAGGCGCCTGAGCCTCGGTCAGAGTGTTGACGTTGATCGGCGACAGGTCGGTGGTCGGCAGGGCGCACAGATGGGGCCGCAGGGTCGCATAGGTCGCGG
>CAXBPJ010000353.1:0-2772 GCA_963977325.1 uncultured Brevundimonas sp.
GGCGTCGTCGAATGGCTGTGGTGTTCATGATACATCATCGTTCTCCTCCGCGCCTCTGCTGCCCCTTCCCATCATGGCAAGGTCAAGTCCGTAGTTGCCCCTTGACCCTCCCACGCTGGGAAACCCCACCTGCCTCATCGTCGATCAATAAAGGAGATGACGATGATCGAGCTAAAGGTTGAACGCATGAGATGCGGCGGCTGCGCCGCGACGGTGAGGGCCGCCGTGGCCGAGGTGGCGCCAAAAGCCCGGATGGAGATCGAGATCGCCACCGGGACGCTGCGGGTGGAAGGCGAGGCCGACGAAGCCCGCGTCCGGGCCGCTATCGAGCGAGCCGGCTACGGCGTCGCATAAGGGTGTCGCGGCCGGTCCTTGGATCGGCCGCGATCCTCCCTCACGAGGGAAGCGCCCGTATCGCGCGTAGTGAAGCACAGGGCCGGAAGCGGCCGAATGTCTGGAGACTGAGTATGCGTAACTTCAATTCCGCGCCCTTCATCGCCGTCGCGGCGGCCGCGGCCTTCATCGCTGGGCCGGCGGCGGCCCACGCCCGTCTCGTCAGCGCGACGCCCGCGCCCAACTCGGCTGTGGCGTCGACCCGAACGCTCGCCCTGACCTTTAGCGAGCGCACGGTTCCCGCCTTCTCCGGCTTCGACGTCGTCAATGCGGCGGGGGACAAGGTCGCGATCCGCACTTTGGTCGGCGAGGACGGCAAGACACTGACCGGCACTCTCGCCCGTCCGCTGGCCGCCGGCGCCTATCGCGTCGATTGGCGCATCGCATCGAGCGACGGGCACCGCATGACGGGTTCCTACACCTTCTCGGTGCGTTGACGCCGTGCTCGAAGTCGCGGTCATCGCCCTCCGCTGGCTTCAATACAGCGGCGCTGTCGTCTTGCTCGGCGCGCCGCTGTTCCTGCTCTACAGCTTCAGGCGGGACGACGGTCCGAACCTGACCTGGGCGCGGCAGACGCTGGCCTTCGCCGCGATCGTGGTCGGACTTGGATCGCTTGCTGCCTTGGTGGCCCAGACCGCCGTCATGGCGGGTTCCCTGAGCGAAGCGGTCAAGCCAGCGTCCCTGTCCTTCATGATCACCGGGACCGGACTTGGCATGGCCATGGTGGCGCGGGCCGCGATCGCCCTCCTTGGCCTTGTCGTGGTTGTCGCCTTGACGCCTGGCAGGGCGATCTGGTGGCTGATGGTGGTCCTTGGACTCCTTGTCGCCGCCAGCTTTGCCTGGACCGGCCACGGCGCGGCGACCGAAGGACCGGGCGGCGTCATCCATCTCGTCGCCGACGTCATCCACACGGTCGCAGCAGCCTTGTGGTTGGGAGCCTTGGCCGCCCTGACGATCCTGCTGCTGCGCCGAACCGCGCCGGACGATCTCGCGATTCATAGAGCCCTGCACGGGTTCGCCGGGCTGGGGACCCTCGCCGTTGCTCTGTTGGTGGTGACGGGCTTGGCGAACAGCTGGTTCCTGGTCGGCCCGGAGCGGCTCGAAGGCTTGGGAACCAACCTCTATGGGCAGTTGCTGATCGCCAAGCTGGTGCTGTTCGTCCTGATGCTGGCGTTGGCGGCGGACAATCGCTACCGCCTCACGCCCTCGCTCGGGCTGAAGCTGCAGGGCGCGGAAGATCCAGTCGCGGCCCTCCAGCGGCTTCGACGCAGCATCGCGGTCGAGGCCGCGCTTGGCGCCGCCATCCTTGGACTCGTCGCCGTCATGGGAACGCTTCCGCCGCCAGCCGCGCTGTAGCCCCTCTACGCAGGCGCGCCCGACTCCCCTCGCGCCGCCCTCCTCACCTTTATGTTCTGGAACCGCCCGAACGAAGGCGGGTTGGCTTCGCATCCCCAGCCAAGGAGAGCGCCATGCACGCCCAAGAGATGATAAGCACCCACCCGCACGTCAGGGGTTCGGTCAACACCGCCCTCGCGCGGTGCATCGACGAATGTTATGACTGCGCCCAATCCTGCGTGATCTGCGCTGACGCCTGTCTCGGCGAGGAGATGGTGCAAAGCCTGCTCCAGTGCATTCGACTGAACCAGGACTGTGCTGACATCTGCACTGCGGCTGGCGCCGTCGCCTCTCGCCGGACGGGCTCGAACGAAGGAGTCATTCGGCTGACCTTGCAGGCGTGCGCCGAAGCTTGCCGGCTGTGCGCCGAGGAGTGTGAGCGCCACGCGGACATGCATGAACACTGCCGCATCTGCGCCGAGTCTTGCCGCCGCTGCGAAGAGGCCTGCAACGCCGCTTTTCAGAGCGTTCAGTAGGGCGAGCCAGGCGGCGGCTGGCAGGCCTTCGGTGACGAGCCTTCACGCATCGCCGTATCCTCGTCTAGCGAGGCGCGCGTGACGACCAGTGGATGTGGTGGATGCGCCAGCCGTCGGCGTGCCGCTTGAGGACCATCGTCTCCGTCGTGAGTCGATCCACGGCGCGGCCGTTGAACTGGCCAGTCGTGCGGCCCTCGCTGGTGATCCACGCGATGTCGCCGTCGGCCCAGCCCGATCTGCGCGCCACCGTCGCCTCCGAGGCGGCGGCGAAGGCGGCGTCCGCTCCCAGGTGATGGGACGCATATTCGTCGCGCGACCGCTCCGCGCCGCCTTCTTCGAAGATCATCACATCGGGCGCCAGAAGCGTCAGCGCGCCGACCGTGTCGCCGGCCTTGAGTGCGGCGTGGAAGGCATCGACGGCGGTGGCCGCGTCCGCCGCTTCCGCAGCGACCGCGCCTGGGTCGGAGTGGCCGTGGGCGTGGTCCTGGGCGAAAGCGGGTGTCGCCGA
>CAXBPJ010000354.1:0-2772 GCA_963977325.1 uncultured Brevundimonas sp.
TTCGGAGGGACGACCGGCGGCGGCGGCCGAAGCGGCGCGTCGGACCGGCTGCGTGGTGGTGCTGAAAGGCGCCGAGACCCTGATCGCCACGCCCGACGGGCGGATGCGGCGCAATCCGAACGGCTCGCCCTGGCTGGCCACCGCCGGTTCCGGTGACGTGCTGGCCGGAATGATCGGCGGGCTGATGGCGCAGTCCATGCCCAGCTTCGAGGCGGCGTCCGCCGGAGTCTGGCTACATGCGGCTGTCGGGCGCGCGTTCGGGCCGGGCCTGAGGGCCGAGGACCTGCCGGATGGACTGCCGGCGCAGCTGAGGCTGCTCTGCGACATGCCTGACGCCGGCTAGATCGCCATGATGTCGAGCCTTCCTGAGGCGTCAGGACGGCGGATTGATCGACGGCGTCGCTTAGTTCTTGTCATCCCGGACGTGGCGTAGCCGCGATCCGGGACAAACTCGGACGCGCGGCAGACCTCGTCCCGGACAGTCGCTGGCGCGACTTCCGGGATGACAAGCGATGAGGCGATCACCATTTGCTGTCGGCCGCATAGCGATCGGACCTAGCCCAGACCGATCGGTCCATACAGCCACGTCAGCCAGAGCCCCGCCGCCAGGAACACCCCGAACGGCAGACGATCCGCGCCGCTGATCTTGCGCCGGACGATCAGGCGCGCGGCGATCACGCTGAAGGCCGCGGCCGACGCCCAGGCCAGCACGCTGGGCAGGCCCAGCCAGCCGACCCAGGCGCCCGCGCCGGCGAACAGGCGCGGATCGCCGCGGAACTTGTTGACCAGGAAGCCCCGGATCATCGCCGCCGAGCCCTTCGCGGCCCCTGCTGCGTCGATAGGCCCAGGCCAGGGCCGCCAGCACGACGAAGCCGGCGACGGCTCCGATCGCCCGGTCCGCCAGTTCATGCGGCGCGGTGAGCCAGGCGACCAGCAACCCCGTCGCGATCAGCGGCAGGGTGAAGCCGTCCGGCAGCCAGAAATGCTCGCCGTCGACGGTGCCGATGAGAACCAGGCCCCAGCCGAGCGCAGCCGTGACGAGAACCATCGCGCTGTCGGCATGATGGGCGACCGCCCAGACGGCGATGCCCATGCAAACCAGCGGCAGGCCCCACCACCGCGCCCAGCGCCGCGTCGGCGTCTCCTCCGGCGTCGGGTCCTCGCCCGGAATCCACCGAGGCAGCCGGTACGTCAGCCACGCCAAGACCAGCCCGACCGGCAGGGCCAGGGAGATGGCGGTCAGGCTCCACAGCGTGAGGGGCATTGCACCTGCTTAAGCGGAACCACGCCGCTTGTCTCGACCGCCGGCGTCGCCCCCTCCCGGTCGCTGTCGCGACCTGTCCTCCCCATCGCCCTGCGGCGATGGGAGGTGAGCGCCACCCTCACTTCCCCGCGCGCGAAGGCGCGTGGGTCAGGAGGGGCAGCGCCAGCTCTGCCCGTTCGCAGAAACCGAGCGTGACCATTCGTCGGCTCGCCCCCGCCCCTGCCGCTGTGTAATCGGTTTCACCGAGCCCAAGATCGCCGTCAGGACGACAGCCGGAGGACGCCCATGCCCCACGACGCCGCCCCGAACCCGGGGGCCACCCGCCGCCGCCTCTTGACCACCGCCCTGTTCGGCGGGGCCGCCGTGGTCGCCGCGCCGAGGATCGCCTGGGGCCAGCCCCTCCCCCACGCCGCGCGCATCGAGCAGCTGATCGCGGCCATGACGATCGAGGAGAAGGCCGGCCAGCTGAACCTGCTGAACGACCCCTTCCGGTTCCGGCCCCAGAGCGTCAATCCGACCGACAGCGATGGAAACCCGGCCCGCGTCGCCGAGGACATCCGCGCCGGTCGCCTGGGCAATCTGTTCAACGGCGTGGGCGCCGAATCCGGACGCGAGATCCAGCGCATCGCCGTCGAGGAATCGCGGCTGAAAATCCCGCTGCTGTTCGCCGCCGACATCATCCACGGCCTGTTCACCGTCTTCCCCGTACCTCTTGCCGAGGCGTCCAGCTGGGATGTCGACCTGGCCTATCGCACCGCCCGAGCGGCGGCGGTCGAGGGCGCGGCCTCGGCCATCCATCAGACCTACGCCCCCATGGTCGATGTCGGCCGCGACCAGCGGTGGGGTCGCGTGGTCGAGGGCGCGGGCGAGGATGTGCTGCTGAACACCCTGATGGCGGTGGCGCGCACACGCGGCTTCCAGGGCCAGCGTGGCCTGGCCGATCCCCAGGCGCTCTTGGCCACGCCCAAGCACATCGCCGCCTATGGCGCGGCGGAGGCGGGGCTGGACTACAACACCGTCGACATCTCCGAGGCGACGCTGAAGGGGGTCTATCTGCCGCCGTTCAAGGCCGCCTTCGAGGCCGGCGCCCTGTCGACGATGAGCGCCTTCAACGACATCAACGGCGTGCCGGCCACCGGCAACGAATGGCTCCTGACCGACCTGCTGCGCGGCGAGTGGGGTTTCGAGGGCTTCGTGGTCTCGGACTACACCTCCGAGCAGGAGCTGATCGCCCACGGCTTCGCCGCCGATGGCCGCGACGCGGCGCGGATCGCCCTCTTGGCCGGGGTCGACATGAGCATGGTGTCGGGCCTGTATCTGGAACACATCCCCGATCTGGTCGCCTCGGGCGATGTGCCGATGGCGGTGGTGGACCGGGCGGTCCGCCGGGTGCTGTCGGTCAAGGCGGCGCTGGGCCTGTTCGACGACCCCTATCGCGGGACCAGCGTGGAGCGCGAACGTCGCGAGGTCGGTACGGCGGAACACTACGCCCTGGCGCGCGAGGCCGG
>CAXBPJ010000355.1:0-2755 GCA_963977325.1 uncultured Brevundimonas sp.
CACCGCCCTGGCGACCCGCTACACCCTGCGCAACGACGAGGTCGTGGTCCCGACCGGCTACTGCTCGGGTCAGGGCTCTCTGGCGCTTTGCGAGCAATTGGGCGAGGCCATCAGTTCGGTCGCGGGCTACACCCTGCTGATCGATCGTCGGAACGACCCGATCCGCCCGACCCGTGGCTTCACCGGCAATCTGCGCCAGGACTTCTCCGGCATTGGCGGCGACGTGAAATACGTCAAGACCGAGCTGGACGGCACCTTCTACTACGGCCTGACGCCTGACTGGATCGTCAGCGTGCAAGGCCAGGTCGGCTATGTGTCCGGCTGGGGCGGCAACCCCGTTCGGATCAACGACCGCTTCTTCAAGGGCGGCAACAGCTTCCGCGGCTTCGAAAACGCCGGCATCGGTCCTCGTGACCTGCTGACGAACGACGCTCTCGGCGGCAATTTCTACGCCATCGGCACCGTCGAATTGACTGTGCCGAATGGCCTTCCCGAGGAATACGGCATTCGCACATCGCTGTTTGCCGACGTGGGTACGCTGGGCTATCTGGACGACCGGTTCAAACTGAACCCCAACGGCAC
This sequence comes from uncultured Brevundimonas sp., assembly GCA_963977325.1. Classification (GTDB taxonomy): domain Bacteria; phylum Pseudomonadota; class Alphaproteobacteria; order Caulobacterales; family Caulobacteraceae; genus Brevundimonas. The sequence goes on from CAXBPJ010000355.1 coordinate 583, forward strand.
GGTGGACCCGAACATCGTCGATGATCTGGGTCTGCGCGCCTCGGCTGGTGTCAGCGTCCACTGGCGCTCGCCAATGGGCCCGATCCGCTTCGACTTCGCCGGCGTCTTGGCGTCGGAAGAATACGACGAGACGGAAAACTTCCGCTTCTCGACCTCAACCCAGTTCTAAAGGCTGTTTCGATTATGAAGACCGCAATTTTCGGGGCCGTGGCCCTCGCCGCCCTGGGCGCCCAGGCTGCCCAGGCTCAAACGCAAGTCACGCACGGCGCGCCGATCACAGGCATGTGCGTCTATCACAACGAGCGCCTGCTGGCCGAATCCTCGGCCGGTCAGTCCCTGAACACCGGCATGCAGCGCCTGCTGCAGGAGGTCCAGACCGAGCTGCAGCCCTACGGCGCCAGCATCCAGAGCGAAGCCCAGGCCATTCAACAGGGTGGTGAGGCGGGTGATCCGGACGGGTCGCGCCGTCAGGCGCTGCAGCAGCGCGTTCAGGAGGCTCAGCAGCTGGAACAGACCCGTGAGGTCGAGCTGCGCTACACCCGCGCTCAACAGTTGAACGCCATCGCCACGGCGGTCGACCCGATCATTGTGCAGCTCTACCAGGAGCGCGGCTGCTCGATCCTGGTGGATCGTGAGAGCGTCTATGTGTTCAACCCGGCCATGGACATCACCCAGACCGCCATCGAGCGCCTGAACGCCGCCCTGCCGTCGCTCAGCTTCTCGCGTCAGTCCCCGCCGGCTCAGGCCGCCACGGGTGGCCAGCCGGGCACCGTGCCGAACCCCTGAGGTTGAGAGGAGGGCGTCCATGCCCGACGCCCGCTTCTTCGAAACCCTGCCGTCCATGACGGTCGCCGACCTCGCCGCCCGCACGGGCTGCGAGGTCGTTCGCGATTCGGGCGCGGTCATCGCGGTCGTCGCGCCGCTGGGCTCGGCCGGGGCCGACGCCGTGACGTTCCTGGGCGATCGCAAGCATGCGGCCGCCCTGGCCGGGACCGGGGCTGGCGCGGTGATCCTGCATCCCGACATGGCCGAGCGATCGCCGCAGGGCCCGGCGGTGCTGACCTCTCGCGAGCCACAGGCGGCTTGGGCGCGGGCGTCGCTGTTGCTCCACCGTCCGCGAGAGCTGGACGATACCCCCGGCGTTCATCCCGAGGCACGGCTCGAAGACGGCGTCATCGTCGCCGCCGGCGCGGTGATCGGGGCGGGCGCCGAGATCGGAGGCGGCACGCGGATCGGCCCCAATTCGGTGATCGGTCCCGGCGTCGCCATCGGCCGCGACTGCCGGATCGGCGCCAACGTCACGATCGGGTTCGCGCTGATCGGCGATCGCGTGACCCTGTTTGCAGGCGTGCGGATTGGCGAGCCGGGCTTCGGCGCCGCCGTGTCCAGTCAGGGGCCCGTCGATATCCCGCAACTGGGCCGGGTGATCCTTCAGGACAACGTCACCGTCGGCGCCAACAGCTGCATTGATCGCGGCGCCTACGACGACACCGTCATTGGAGAAAACACCAAGATCGATAACCTGGTGATGGTTGGGCATAACTGCCGGATCGGGCGCAACAACTTGATGGCGGCCAACACCGGGATCTCCGGTTCGGTGACCAGCGGCGATAATGTCGTCTTCGGCGGCAAGGCCGGGATCGCGGACCACCTGACCATCGGAGAGGGCGCGCGGGTCGCGGCCGGGGCCGGGGTGCTGCAGAACGTGCCGGCGGGTGAGACCTGGTCGGGCTATCCCGCCCGGCCGCTGCGCCAGTTCTTGCGCGACACGATCTGGGTGTCCAAACAGGCGTCTCGCAAGGGAGCGAAGGACGCATGAGCGACGAGATCCAGGCCGCGATCGACTATGCCGAGGTAATGCGGCGGTTGCCGCACCGCTATCCGTTTCTGCTGGTCGACAAGGCCGAGGACTTCGTGCCCGCGACCTCGATCGTCGGCATCAAGAACGTCAGCCACAACGAGCCCTTCTTTCCCGGTCACTTCCCGATTGATCCGGTGATGCCGGGGGTCCTGATCGTCGAAGCTATGGCCCAGACGGGCGCCCTGCTGATGTCCAAGACCCTGGATGTGGCGGTCGCCGACAAGGTCATCATGTTCATGTCGATCGACGGCGTGCGGTTCAGGAAGCCGGCCCGGCCTGGCGACCAATTGCGCATGGAAGTCAAGGTGTTGA
>CAXBPJ010000356.1:0-2735 GCA_963977325.1 uncultured Brevundimonas sp.
CCCGGCCAGCGACCCGCCGGCTGCCAAGAAGATCACCTGAGCGCGGTTCACGCCGTGGGACGGTTGCGATAGGGCTTCGTTTCGATCCGAAACGGAGCCCTTTTCCATGGCTGATGACCGCACGCGCTTTCACGGCACCGAGGCCTATATCGTCGACGACGATTTGAGGATCGCGGTCGAGGCGGCGGTGGCGCTGGAACGGCCGCTGCTGATTAAGGGCGAGCCGGGAACGGGCAAGACGGTGCTGGCCTATGAGTTGGCCAAGGCCCTGGGCGCGCTCTTGATCACCTGGCACATCAAGTCGACCACCAAGGCGGTCCACGGTCTCTATGAATACGACGCCGTTTCACGGCTGCGCGACAGCCAGCTGGGCGAGGAGCGGGTCCACGATGTCCGCAACTATCTGAAGCCGGGCAAGCTGTGGGAGGCGTTCACCGCACCGGAGCGGCCGGTGCTGTTGATCGATGAGATCGACAAGGCCGACATCGAGTTCCCCAACGACCTGTTGCAGGAACTCGACCGGATGGAGTTCTTCGTCCACGAAACCGGAGAGACCATCGCCGCCGAGCGCCGCCCTGTGGTCGTCATCACCTCCAACAACGAAAAGGAGCTGCCGGACGCCTTCCTGCGCCGCTGCTTCTTCCACTACATCCGCTTCCCGGAGCCTGAGACGATGAAGGCGATCGTCGAGGCGCATTTCCCCGACATCCAAGGCCGGCTGGTCTCGACGGCGCTGAAGCGGTTCTATGAGGTTCGCGAGACGCCCGGGCTGAAGAAGAAGCCCTCGACTTCGGAATTGCTGGATTGGCTTAAGCTGCTGTTGATCGAGGATATCGATGCGGCGGTACTGGCCGAAACGCAGACGGCCAAGCTGATTCCGCCGCTGCACGGCGCGCTACTGAAGAACGAGCAGGACGTGATGCTGTTCGAGCGGCTGGCCTTTCTGGCGCGGCGCGAAGGGGCGCGCTGACGGGCATCCTACGTCCTCCGGCCGACACAGCAACCCAACACCACCCCGCCCGTTTAGCGCCCCATGCGCCTTACCCTTCTGCAAGTCATCGGCCTGCTGGCCATCGCCCTGGTCGCCTGTTTCGTCTTCCTGGCCGCCGGCGCGGCGGTGGCGGGGATCGTCGCCTCGGGCCTGGTCGTGGCGGCGGTGGCGTGGCTGGGCATGACCTGGATCAAGCGTCGCACCGACCGCGGCCGTCCCGCGTCGCCGCGTGACCGGATGGCTTGAGTTTTCGACCAGTATGGCCTAGTCTCTCTGCCCCGGTCGAAACCGCCCTCGACCGGTTTTTGTTTGCGTGAGTTCCCTCTCTCTCAGTCTGCGGGCGAAAAGAAACCAATCCCACATGGATAAAGTGCCGATGACGGCCGAGGGCTATCGCGCCCTCGACGACCAGTTGAAGCAGTTGAAGTCGGTGGAGCGTCCCTCCGTCATCACCGCCATCTCCGAGGCGCGTGAGCACGGCGACCTGTCCGAAAACGCCGAATATCACGCCGCCAAGGAGCGCCAGGGCTGGATCGAAGGCCAGATCGCCGAGATCGAGGACAAGATCAGCCGCGCCCAGGTCATCGACGTCTCCAAATTGTCCGGCGAGCAGGTCAAGTTCGGCGCCACCGTCACCGTGGTCGACGAGGACACCGAGGAGGAGAGTCGCTATCAGATCGTCGGCGAGCACGAAGCCGATGTGAAGGCGGGCCGCATCTCCATCGCCTCTCCGATCGCGCGGTCGCTGATCTCCAAGGAGGTCGGCGACGTGGTGGAGGTCAACACGCCCGGCGGCGTCAAGGCCTATGAAATCATGAAGGTCGAGTGGATCTGATCCGATGACCCAGCCTCCGGACACACGCCAGGCCTTGGTCTCGCATGTGTCCGTGGGCGTCGCGGACCTGACCCGCGCCGGTGTCTTCTATGACGCCGTGATGACCGCGCTCGGCGCGCGCCGGGTGATGGAGCATCGCGCCGGCATCGCCTGGGGCCGAAGCTTCCCCGAATTCTGGGCCACCCTGCCTCACGACATGCGCGACCCCCGGCCGGGAAACGGGGCGCATGTGTGCTTTCACGCCGCCGCCCCGCAAGCCGTGGCGGCGTTTCACGCGGCGGGCCTGGCCTGGGGCGGGTTCGATGAGGGCGCGCCTGGCCGGCGGCCACAGTACGCGCCCGGCTATTACGCCGCCTTCCTGAGAGACCCAGACGGCAACAAGATCGAGGCCCTGTGCTGGATCGAGGCCGACAGCACGGTGTCGACGCCGGCTCCCGGCCCCCGCACCGGCTCGTGAAGCCGAGCCCGGAAATCCTGCGCATCTGGGCGGTGTCGGACGGGCGGGCCGGGATCGAGAATCAGGCCCTGGGCCTGGCCGAGGCCGTGGGGCGCCTCACGCCCGCCGAAATCACCGTGAAGCGGCTGGCCTATCGCCAGCCGTTCGCACGCTTGCCCAACCCGTTGAGGATCGCGCCGCGCGCGATGCTGGCGCCCACTTCCGATCGAATCGCGCCGCCCTGGCCGGATTTATGGATCGCCACAGGACGAGCAAGCCTGCCGTTCTCGCGGCGAGTCAGGGGCTGGAGCTGCGGCGAGACCTTCGTGGTTCAGACGCAGGATCCGCGCGGTGGCCTGACCGACTTCGACCTGGTGGTGGCGCCGGAGCACGACGACCTGTCGGGGCCCAACGTGCTTACGATCACGGGCGCGCCCCACCGGATCACACCCCAGCGGCTGGCGGAGGCCTGG
>CAXBPJ010000357.1:0-2733 GCA_963977325.1 uncultured Brevundimonas sp.
CCGGATAGACGGCGTCCCAGGCCTCATAGGCCTCGCGCCCCCAGACCAGCAGATTGACGCCCGGCGCTCCGTGCTCGGCGCAGAGGCGGACATGGTTGGCGGCGCCCTCGTCGGCCAGATGGCCGACGCTGGGCAGGGCGTCGTGGACGGCGAACCGCCTGGAGTCGGGGAAGAGGGCGTCCAGCGCGCGCTTCGTCTGGGCGTGTTCCAGCGAGCGGTGCAGGTTGGTGACCAGGTTGGCCGGGGTGAAATGCACGCGCCCGTCAGCGGTGTCGGCGCTGGGGGTCACGGTCGCGGCGTTGGCGGCCCACATCGGCGAGGCGGAGGTGGCGGCGGCGGCGAAGCCGGGCGCGTCCTTCCAGGCCCGCTCGACCACCTGGGCGTCCGTCCCGGCGAAGCCGAGCGACCGCAGGAACGGGACGAACGGCCGTTCGTGCGGCGGCAGAACGTATTGCGGTAGGCCGAGGTCGGCCAGAAGCCGCATCTTCTCCAGTCCCTGCAGCACCGCCGCGCGCGGATTGGAGGCCTCGCCCTTGTTCAGGCTGGAGGCGAGATTGCCGGGAGAGAGGCCGGCGTAGGAATGGGTCGGCCCGATCAGGCCGTCTGCGTTGGCTTCGAGGGCCGTCATCATTCTCCCTCCCCTTCATGGGGAGGGTGGTCGCGAAGCGACCGGGGGGGGTTCGAGTGTGCGGATTCGTCCCCCACCCTGGCTTCGCTTAGCTGCGCCGTCCCTCCCCATGAAGGGGAGGGAGAGCGTTTGAGTGCGTGGGTGATACTGGTCATGACCATGTCGAGGTCGTCTCTCACGTCTTCATTGGTGAACCGCAAGGTCTGGAAGCCCTCGCGATCGAGAATGGCGTCGCGGCGGGCGTCGTGGGCGGGCCGGTCGGCCGTGGCATGAGACCGGCCGTCGATCTCGACGATCAGGAGACGGGAAAAGCAGACGAAGTCGAGTTGGTAGCCAAGGAGGGGGGCTTGGCGGCGGAAATGGAAGCCGTCCTTCCGCAAAGTCTTCAGCTGCTTCCAGAGACGGGCCTCGGGCGGAGTCAGGGTCTTTCGCGAGGCGCGTGCTCTGGCGGTCTGCTCAGACATTCTCCCCACCCTTCATGGGGAGGGACAGCCGATGCGTCAGCATCGGCAGGGTGGGGTTTGAGAGGGTAGCGCTGCTCACACGCACCCCACCCGGCCCCTTCGGGGCCACCCTCCCCATGAAGGGGAGGGAGATCATTTGCGCAAACCCCTGATCTCGCCCTCGATGCTCTTCACCGCGTCCGCCTCGAAGCTGGCCACCGGATAGGCGCAGTAGTCGGCGGCGTAGTAGGCGCTGGGGCGGTGGTTGCCGCTGGCGCCCAGGCCGCCGCAGGGCATGTCGCCGGCGGCCCCAGTGGTCGGGCGGTTGAAGTTCACCACGCCGGCGCGGACGCGGCGCACGAACCGCTCCCAGTTGGCGGGGTCGTCGGACACCAGGCCGGCGGACAGGCCATAGCGCGTGGCGTTGGCGGCCTGGATCGCGGCGTCGAAGTCGTCGACGCGGGTGATGGTCAGGAAGGGGGCGAAGATCTCCTCGTCCTCGATCTGGATCCCCGTGGCGTCGATGATCCCCGGCGAGACGAAGGCGTCGGACAGGCCGTCGATGCGGCCGGCGGGGAGCAGCACGCGGGCGCCGGCGTCGATGCGGCGTTGCAGCGCGTCCAGGGCTTGGCCGGCGGCGCGGGCCGATATCAGGGGGCCGGCATAGGGCTCCGGCTCGCTGTCGTGCGGGGCGAAGGTCAGGCGGTCGACCAAAGCCATGACGGCGTCGAGGATGGCGTCGCCCTGGGCGCCTTCGGGCAGGATCAGACGACGCGCGCAGGAGCAGCGCTGGCCGGTGGTGACGAAGGCGGACTGGATCACGATCCCGGCCACGGCCTCGGCGTCGGCCGCGTCCCAGACCACCAGCGGATTGTTACCGCCCAGCTCGAGCGCCAGGATGACGTGCGGATCATCGGCGAACTTCCTGCGGAAATGCGCCCCGGCCGCGCCGGAGCCTGTGAACATCAGGGCGTCGATCGGCTGATCCAGCAGGGCTGCGCCGGTATCGCGGCCGCCCTGAACGAGATTGAACACGCCCTCCGGCAGATCGGCCTCGGCCAGGCATTCGGCCATCAGCTGGCCGGTCAGGGGCGCTTCCTCAGACGGCTTGAACACCACCGTGTCACCGGCCAGCAGGGCCGGGACGATATGGCCGTTAGGCAGGTGGCCGGGAAAGTTGAACGGACCCAGCACCGCCGCCACCCCATGCGGGCGATGACGCAGGGTGGCGCGGCCGAAGGCGGTGTCGGCCGTGCGCTCGCCGGTGCGCTCGTCATAGGCGCGGATGGAGATGTCGACCTTGCCCTGCATGGCGCCAAGCTCGGCCGTGGTCTCCCACGGCGCCTTCCCGGTCTCGCGGCTGATGGCCAGCGCGATCTCCGGCGCCCGCGCCTTCAGCGCGGCCTGATAGCGTTTGACCGCGTCGATGCGGTCCTGGCGGGGGCGATCAGCCCAGTCCGCGAAGCCGTCGCGGGCGCGCTGGACGGCGGCGCCGACCTCGGCGGCGGAGGCTTCGGCGCCGTCCCAGACGGTTTCGCCGGTGGCGGGGTTGGTGGAAACGAATGACGTCATAATGATCCGCTCATCCCCGCGAAGGCGGGGATCCAGTTCTTTCAAGGGTGAGGCGCTTGGACGATCGCCGCGCATCTAGGTGCGAGGGTC
>CAXBPJ010000358.1:0-2711 GCA_963977325.1 uncultured Brevundimonas sp.
CCCCGCCCCCAATCCGGCGCCCGTGGGGGAGGGCGACGGTTCGGACTGGCGCCCCTTTCGGGGACGTTCGTGACGACCTTATGGCCATCGCGCTCAAGCAGCGCGCGACTGACATCAGGCCCGCGCTCAAGCAGCGAACGACCGCGTCGTTCGCGGTAGCGCCCTTAGATGTACCTGCGCAGCGAGCGCGCCAGCTCGGAGGCGCCGTCCTTCCCGCCTTTGCGGACCTGGGGCTGGTAGGCGACCTTGGCGTGCTCGACGCAGTAGACCCCTTCCGAGGCGCGTCGGCCGCAGAAGGAGAAGCCCGAGGACGACGGGTCGCCGATCGGCCATTTGCACATGTGGGCGCCGAGGGTGAGGACGGTGGCGGTGCCCTCCAGCTCCGGCATGGGGGCGGGAGCCGCGACCGGCTCGGGCCGGGGCTCCGCGGCCTCGATGCGACGCGGAGCGCTGGGCGCGCGCGTCGGCTGGGCGGCGGGCTTGGGCCGCTGGGTGCGGAAGGTGGTGGCGGTGCGGGTCGGCTGCGACGGGGCCGCGCGGCCCGACAGGCCCAGGCGGTGCACCTTGCCGATCACGGCATTGCGGGTGACGCCGCCGCCCAGAGCCTTGGCGATCTGGCTGGCCGACTGGCCCTCCAGCCACAGCTTCTTGAGGGCGCCGACCCGTTCCTCGGTCCAGCTTTGCGTCATGACTGCCTCCCATCGCCAGGATTCAATATCTTGATCGGGAGCGCCTCGATCAGCGCCTCGACCACAACTGATCGTAACTGAGACCTTAATGAGCGCAATATGTGGCGCCTCATCCGTCCACAGCAAACCAGATATTGAATCAATCTAGGACAGGTTGATGCGATTGCTTGCGCCGAGGCCGGACTCTCGAGCGGACCACAAAAATGAGTCCAGCGAGTCCAGGTCCGCGAACAATTCTCTTTCTGATCAGCCACCTGACCATTTCCGCGATTGGACTCCTGGAGTCCAATCGGCCGCCGGGCTTGCGAGGGCGGGTTTGACCGCGCATTTCGGGCGCATGAGCGATCTGATCTCGACCCGGCCCGCGGGCCTGCCGACACCCCGCGCCTATGGCGGGGTCAACTGGATCGGGGTCTGGACCCTCTACAAGCGCGAGGTGCGGCGTTTCCTGAAGGTGGGCGCCCAGACGGTGGCGGCGCCGGTGGTCACCACCCTGCTCTATATGATGGTGTTCGTGGTCGCGATGGCGACCTCGCGGCCGCCGCTGCACGGTACGCCCTTCGCCGAGTTCGTGGCCCCGGGCCTGGTGATGATGGCCATCCTCAACAACGCCTTCGCCAATGCGTCGTCCAGCCTGATCCAGGCCAAGATCATGGGCACGGCCACCGACTTCCTGACCCCGCCCCTGAGCCCGCTCGAGCTGACCGTCGGCTTTTCCCTGGGCGCGGCGACGCGGGGCATTCTGGTCGGGCTGGTGACGGCGGTGTGCGTGCTGCCGTTCGCGCGGCTGGGGCTGGCCAACCTGGGCCTGATCCTGTGGTTCGGGATCACCGCCTCTCTGCTGATGGGCCTGGTCGGGGTGCTGGCCGGCCTGTGGTCCGAGAAGTTCGACCAGCTGGCGGCGGTGCAGAACTTCCTGGTCATGCCGCTGACCTTCCTGTCGGGCACCTTCTATCTGGTCGAACGGCTGCCCGAGCCGTTCGCCACCATCAGCCACTGGAACCCGATGTTCTATCTGATCGACGGCTTCCGCGCCGGCTTCATCGGCCAAGCGGAGGGGAGCTTGGCGGTCGGAATCATGCTCAGTGGCGTGATGACCGTCGTCTTGGCCGTGGTCTGCTGGCTGGTGTTCCGCTCAGGGTGGCGGCTGAAGAGCTGATCACGAGCCGGCGACGCCCCCTCCTGGTCGCTGGCGCGACCTGTCCTCCCCATCGCCCTACGGCGATGAGGAGGTGAAGCGCGATCTCACCTCTCCGCGCGCGAAGGCGCGTGGGGAGGACAGACCGGAGCGAAGCGGAGGTCAGGAGGGGGCGGCGCCGGCTGCACCGGCTTCCCCCTCGCGGCTCACTGACAGGCCAAGCATTCCTCGTAGTCCGTCTTGGCCGCGGCGAAGAGGTCCGGCTGGTTGGGATCGACCTCGGCCTTGTCCTCGGCGCCGGCGAAGGACGCGCGCTGCACCGACTTGGAGCGCAGATAGTAGAGCGACTTGATGCCCCGCTCCCAAGCCTGCCAGTGCAGCATGTGCAGGTCCCACTTGTTCACGTCGCCGGGGATGAACAGGTTGATCGACTGGGCCTGGCAGATTTCCGGCGAGCGGTCGGCGGCCAGTTCGACCACCCACCGCTGGTCCAGCTCAAAGGCGGTCTTGAACACGCCCTTCTCGTCCTCGTCGAGCGTGTCGAGGTGGGCGACCGAGCCCTCGTGCTCCAGGATCGAGGACCACACTGCGTCGGTGTTCAGGCCCTTCGCCTCCAGCAGATCCTCCAGATAGGGGTTCTTGACCGCGAAGGAGCCGGACAGGGTCTTGTGGGTGTAGATGTTGGCCGGGATCGGCTCGATGCCGGCGCTCGTCCCGCCGCAGATGATCGAGATCGAGGCGGTGGGGGCGATGGCCAGCTTGTGGCTGAACCGCTCCATCACGCCGCGCTCGGCCGCGTCCTCGCAGGGGCCATTCTCCTCGGCCAGCAGCCGGCTGGCCTTGTCGGCCTCGCGACGCAGGTGTTTGAACAGCCGCATGTTCCA
>CAXBPJ010000359.1:0-2707 GCA_963977325.1 uncultured Brevundimonas sp.
TTCCGGCGTCGCCTCACGGCCGATCTCGTGCAGCATCTGCCGCTGGGTACGGACAATCTTGTTGATCGTCTCAATCATGTGAACCGGAATGCGGATAGTTCGCGCCTGATCTGCGATCGAGCGAGTGATCGCCTGCCGGATCCACCAGGTGGCGTAGGTCGAGAACTTGTAGCCGCGACGGTACTCGAACTTGTCGACCGCCTTCATCAGGCCGATGTTGCCTTCCTGAATGAGATCAAGGAACTGCAGGCCGCGGTTGGTGTACTTCTTGGCGATGGAGATGACCAGGCGCAGGTTGGCCTCGACCATTTCCTTCTTGGCCTGACGGGCCTCTCGCTCGCCCTTTTGGACGGTCTGGACGATGCGGCGATAGTCGTCGATCGGCAGGCCGGCTTCGGTGGCCACGGCCGCCACCTTGCCGCGGATATCGGCGATCTGCACGGCCTCGTTCTCGCTGAACTTCGTCCAGCGCACGCCCATGTCCTTGATGCTCTCAGTCCAGGTCGGGTTCAGCTCCGACCCGAAATAGGCCTTGAGGAACTCCGGCCGCGAGATGCCGTAGCTGTCGGCCAGGCGCAGCAGCCGGCCTTCCAGCCCGATCAGCCGCTTGTTGATGGCGTACAGCTGCTCGACCAGCGCCTCGATGCGGTTGTTGTTCAGCTTCAGCGTCTTCAAACGGTCCGAAATGGCCAGGGTCAGGCCCTCATACGCCTTCTGGTCCTTGGCGCTGAGCGCCTCGCCCTTCAGCCGCGCCTCGACCAGCTTGTCCTGCAGCCTGCGGAAGGCGTCGAAGTCGGCGGCCACGGCGTCCAGCGTCTCCATGACGCCGTCACGCAACTCGGCCTCCATGGCCGAGATCGACAGGCCGCCGCCGTCGTCAAAATCGTCGTCGTCCTCATCCTCGCCCTCGGGCTTTTCCTCACCGCCCTGAGATTCGGCCTCAGGCTTTTCTTCTTCGCCGTCGCCCTCGCTTTCCTCGCCCTGATTCTGACCGCCGTAGGTCTGGTCCAGGTCGATGACTTCGCGCAGCAGGATGCGGTTGTTGGCCAGTTCGTCGCGCCACACCATGATGGCCTCGAACGTCAGGGCGCTCTCGCACAGGCCCGAGATCATGGCGTCGCGGCCGGCCTCGATCCGCTTGGCGATGGCGATCTCGCCCTCGCGGCTCAGCAGTTCGACCGAGCCCATTTCGCGCAGATACATCCGCACCGGGTCGTCGGTGCGGTCATAGGCGGGTTTGGCAGGGGTCTCGGCGACGGCCGTCTCGGCGCGCTCGGCGACTTCGGTGGACTGCGCCTCCTGGGCGTCCTCCTCGGCCTCGACCACATTGACGCCCATCTCGGACAGCATGGCCAGGGTGTCCTCGATCTGGTCGGGCGTGACCTCCTCGGACGGCATCACCTTGTTGAGCTCGTCCATAGTGACGTAGCCGCGGGCCTTGGCCTGTTTGATGAACTTCTTGACCCCGGCGTCGGTCAGGTCGAGCAGCGGACCGTCATTGCTCGTCTCGGCGTCCTGGGTCTCGGTCTGAGCGCTCATTCAGTCTTTCTCCGGCCACGTTTCCCCACGACGCTCCAGAGGGAACGCGTAGGCCTCGCGACAAAAATACAACGCTCCACGACTTCGTTGGTTACGAAGCGGACCAGAGGTCCGGGAGCGGTTCGGTACGGCGGGCTGTCGCAACGGCGACCACCCGGCTCCGCACAAGGGCAAGGCCAGGATCGACGGTCTGGGCCGGATCGGCGACGTCTGACGACGCTCGATCTGCGACACCGGGCTCCATCAGGGCGAGGGGCGCTTGTCGCGGCCCGGACGGTCGGCTGATCAGCCGCCTCCTCTTCCTCGCGCGCCATGACGTGATGACCCGAGCGCGCCAGATGGCGTCGGAGTTCCCGGGTGTCAAGGCGTCGGGCGCCGTCAAATCAGTGAGGCCCGCCCGTGTCCTCGCCCCAGATCGCGCCGCTGGTCAGGCTGCGGGTCAGGGCGTCGCGCTGGGCCTTGAGGCCGGCGAAGGCGGCGTGGTCGAAATGCTCCTGATCGCGCTTGAGTTCGTCCAGAGCCCGACTGAGGGCCAAAGTCTGCAACAGCGCGTCGATGGCCGTGGTCAGGCCCTGCACCGCCCGCTCAGTCTCCAGCGCTCCGGCCAGGAACGGCGCATGCGCCCGCCCCGCCATGCGGTCGACCCGCTCCAGCGCCGGCGCATGCCCCATGGCCTTCAGTCGCGCCCGGATCAGGTCGCGGCCCAGATCGTCGGCGTCATAGGTCAGGGCCACCAGGTCCGAGACCATCCGGTCCAGCGCCGGATCGCCGACACCCTGCGTCTCCAGCACCTCGGCCCGGTCGTGCAGCACTTCCGGGTGCGCGATCAGCCCCTCGACAACCGCCGCCGTCAGAGGTTTGGGATCCAGCGCCAGGCCCGGCAGAGAGGCCCGCGCCTCGGGCGTGATCCCGGCGGGCGGCGCGCCACGGCGGAACTGCCGCTCCTTGTAGATCGTGCGGTAAGCCTGTTTCCGCTCGCCCTCGGTTGGCCGCGCTCTCTCGTAGAACAGGCCGATCAGATAGTCTTTGTAGGTTCGGGCCAGGTCGGGATCGGCGATGGTGGCCGCTGCCTTGCGCAAGCGCGCCTTGAGGCCCGCCTCCTTCTCCGGCGTGTCCAGCGTCCCAGCCTCGGCCAGTTCGCGGTCGAACAGCATGCGGGCGAAGGGCG
>CAXBPJ010000360.1:0-2698 GCA_963977325.1 uncultured Brevundimonas sp.
GAAAAACTGGCCTCGCCCTCATGCTCGCCGGCGTACTCCAGCTGCACGATCTGGAACGGCCCCTCGATCACGCCGAAGTCCGGCACGATCAGCCGCCAGCGCCGCGCCGCCTGGTCGAAGAAGGCCTCGCGCATCCGGGCGTCGGATTCCGCGTCGCGAAACACCCCCTGACCCCGCACCTCCGCCGACCGCACCCCCGCCCCGGCCAGCAGCTCTCGCCACCGCCCGGCGCTGTCGGAATCCGTCACATCCACCGTGCGCGCGTTCAGCGCGATGGTCCGCGCCCTCAGCCCCGCCACCGTCTCGAACGCCTCCGGCGACCCGCCGTCGCCGATCTTCAACAGAATGTCCTTGCCGCGTTGCGCCGCCATGATTTGTGTCTCCCATGCTCGTATTGGATGAGGGAGTACGGGTTAGGGAGTAGGACGTAGCGTGCCCGCGCAAACCCAGCCCGGCCGCAGAGCATCCAGCGTCCGAGGCCAGCTCAGACTAATCCCTAAGCCCTACTCCCTAATCCCTACTCCCTACTCATCTTCCGTCACCGCCCTCAGCCGCAGCACCCCATAGGCTCGGGCGAAGCCACGCCCGTGAAAGGTCTCGGCCATCGTCGCCGTCAGGCTGATCACCCTCAGCCCTTCGATCTCCGGCCGCGTGTCGTCCAGACAGGCCCGCGCCGCCGCGATCGCCGCCCGCGCCTCCTCCACCCCGTGAAAGGTCGATGAGCAGGTCAGGGTCAGCCGGTGCTCGACGCCGCAGCCCAACCCGCGGACCGGCCGACTCTCGACCGGACCCAGCGTCAGGAACGGCTCGCCCGCCTCGGCCGGCGCCCGGTCCCACACGCGTGGAGCCACGCCCAGCACGGCGCGCACTCCCGCGTCGGCCTTCAGCCGCGCGATCAGGGCGGCGACCAGCGGCCCCGCGTGATCCGTATTCCCTTGGCCGCTCATCGCGTCGTCCTTTCCAGGCTCAGCGTCGCCCGCCCGGACCGCGGCTGGTCCGGATCGACCAGCCGGATTCGCCAGTCCCGGCCGTCAAGCCGGACCAGCCGGCCTGCGACCAGACGCGGCTCCATCCGCGTCACCGCCTGCATGCGCTCGACGGCCTCCGCCTGCCCCGCCGTGGCGCCCTCGCTGCGCGACCGCTCGCCCAGCGCCAGCCACACCACGCCCAGCGGCTCATAGTTCACCGCCCGGCCGCCCTGCGCCGTCTCGGTCTCGACCGCCTCGACCAGTTCGGCCAGGCGGCGCATCCTCGCGCTCAGGTATCCCGACGGGCGATAGCGCGAACCAGAAGGCGCGCTCACAGCCGCGCCTCGCGATACGGCGCCAGCCACGGCTCGACCTCGGCCAGCCCCGTCGACGCATCGCCCCGCTCATAGGCCGCTAGCGCCAGCATCAGGATGGCCAGCCGCAATCCCGCGGGCGAGGTCGAGGTCAGCGACATCCCCACCGCCCCCTCGACCCGCGCCCGCGCCGCGTCGATCAGGGTCTGGATCAGCCCGTCCTCGTCCCCATGCGCCACGCGCAGGAACAGCTTCGCCTCGGCCAGGGAAACCGGAGCGGTCATGGATCACCTCGAAAAAGAAAACCCTCTCCCGGCGGGAGAGGGCTTGAGCGTACGGTCGCGACGCGGCCGTCCTCGCGCGAAAGGGTGAGGGGTCAGGCCCTGAAACCTCTGGCGTCACGCCCTCACCCGACCGCGCCACAACGACGGCTACTGCCGTCGTGCGCGGTCTCCCTCTCCCGGCGGGAAGAGGAAGCACTCATCACGCCGCCGCGAACCGCATCACCTTGATCGCGTCGAAGTCCTGCACCCCGCCGCCGACGCGTTTGGTGGTGTAGAACAGCACATAGGGCTTGGCCGAGAACGGGTCCCTCAGCACCCTCACTCCGGCCCGATCGACGATCAGATAGCCGCGCTGGAAGTCGCCGAAGGCGATCGACAGGCTGCCCGACGCCATCGCAGGCATGGTCTCGATCTCGGTCACCGGATAGCCCAGCAGCGTCGGCGTATCCCCGGCCCGGCCCGGCGGCAGCCAGATATAGTTGCCGTCCGAATCCTTGAACTTCCGCACCGCCGAGACCACCGCCCGGTTGGTGACGAAGCGCGCGTTCGGCCGGTACTGGGCCTTGGGCGCATAGACCAGATCGATCAGCCGGTCGGTGGGGTCCTCCGCCGCAAAGGTCCCATCCGCTCCCGACAGCACCTCGCCGATCTCACCCCACTCCTGGGTCCCGTCCGTCACGGTCGGATAGTCCAGGAAACCGCGCGGCTTGTTCACCCCGTCGCCGCGCACGAAGGCCTCGGTCTCCTGCGCCGCGAAGGCGTCCTCCACCTCCGCCGCCAGCCATTCGTCCAGGTCCAGCAGCGCGTCGTCCAGCAGCGTCTGGGTCGCCGCCGGCGAGGCGTAGAGCTCGCCCGCCGGAAACTCGAGCAGCTTCAGCGTCGCCGGATTGGTCTCGGGTCTCGGCGCCGTCTCGGCCACCCAGCCCGTGGCCACGCCGTCGATCGACACCGGCTTGCGGTACACGCCCGCCGCCACCGTCCGGACCGTGGCGATCTCGCGCATCGGGCTGCCGGCCATCAGCCGCCGCTCGATGGCCCGCTCGGTCTGCGGCGGCACCACATAGCCGCCCGAGTCCGCCGCCGAACTCAGCCCCGACTTCATCTCCAGACCGACGCCCGCCCGCAGATAGCT
>CAXBPJ010000361.1:0-2694 GCA_963977325.1 uncultured Brevundimonas sp.
CCATCAACTCAGCTCCCGTCGCCCAAGCCCATGCGAAGGCGGCGTTTTGTTTCGATCAGGGCGATACAGGCGCGCGCCGCGTCCCCGCCCTTGTCCTTTTCCGAGACCCGAGCGCGGGCCCAGGCCTGGCTCTCGTTCTCGACCGTCAGCACGCCGTTGCCGATCGCCAGGCCTTTGAGGCCCAGCTGCATGATGCCGGCGGCCGACTGATCCGAGACCACCTCGAAATGATAGGTCTCGCCCCGGATCACCACCCCCAGCGCCACATAGCCGTCATAGCGCGGCGCGGTCGGCAGGCGGGCGGCGTCATCGGCCATGGCGATGGGCGGCGGGATCTCCAGCGCGCCCGGCACCGGCACCCCGGCTAGCAACAGCGCCTCGCGCGCGCCTTCCAGCAGGGCGTCGGCCAGGGCGTCGTAGTAGCGCGCCTCGACGATCAGCACGCGGGGCGGCTCCTTCACGAGACGGGCCTTCCATCCATGTCGCGCCAGCCCACGATGCGCAGGCCATAGCCCTCCAGCGCCGTCGGATTGGGCCGGGTCGAGCTCATCACGATCATGTCGCGCACCCCGAGGTCCAGCAGGATCTGGGCGCCGACGCCGTAAGCCTTCAGCGACCGCTCCGGCGCGCCCGCCGCCGCGTCCGGCCCGGCCAGCCGCTCGGCCAATCCATGCATGGCAGGATCGCGCAGAAAGACGGCGACCCCGGCCTCTGGGTGATCGCTGATGGCCTTGAGTGCGCGCGGCACATAGTCCTGACGCGCCTCGACATGGCCGAGCAGATCGGCGGCGAAATCGATCTGATGCATGCGCACCAGGGTCGGCTTGCCCGGCTCGATCCGGCCGTGGACCAGGGCGACGTGTTCGGCACCCTCGATGGTGTTGCGGTACAGCATGAGACGGAAGGGGCCACCGTGGACGCTCTGGAAGGGCGTGTCCATGACACGCTCGACGAAGCGCTCGGTGCGGCGGCGATAGGCGATCAGGTCGGCGATCGTGCCGATCTTCAGCCCGTGCAGCTGGGCGAAGGCGATCAGGTCGGGCATCCGCGCCATGGAGCCGTCGTCGTTCATGATCTCGCAGATCACGCCCGCCGGGGTCAGCCCGGCCATGCGGCTGATGTCGACGGCCGCCTCGGTGTGGCCGGTGCGGACCAGCACGCCTCCGTCGCGCGCCACCAGCGGAAAGACGTGCCCAGGAGAGACGATGTCGTCGGCGCCCTTGGTCGGGTCGGCGGCGACCTGAACCGTGCGGGCGCGGTCGGCGGCGGAGATGCCCGTAGTCACGCCTTCGCGCGCCTCGATCGAGACGGTGAAGGCCGTGCCCATGCTGGTCCGGTTCTCCGCGGCCATGGGCGGCAGGCGAAGCTGGCGGGCGCGGTCGGCGGTGATGGCCAGACAGACCAGGCCGCGCGCGTGCTTGGCCATGAAGTTGATCTGATCCGGCGTGGCGAACTGGGCCGGGATGATGACGTCGCCCTCGTTCTCCCGATCCTCGGCGTCGACGAGGACGTAGGGACGGCCGTTGCGCGCATCCTCGAGGATATCCTCGATCGGGCTGATCGGGCTGTCGTTCATGTTCGCGGCAAGCTGCATCACGCGGTCTCCTGCCATCTGGCGAGGTATCTGGCCAGCATGTCGATCTCCAGATTGACCGGATCGCCGGGCTGGAGCCGGCCCAGGGTGGTCGCCGTCCAGGTGTGGGGAATGATGTTGACGCCGAAGCGGCGGCCGTCGACCTCATTGACCGTCAAGGACACGCCCTCGATCGTGATCGAGCCCTTGGGCGCGATGAAACGGTGCAGCGGCTCGGGCGCGGTGATGACCACGCGGTGCGAGCCGCCCTCGGGCATCACCCTCTCGACCACGCCGACCCCGTCCACATGGCCCGAGACGATATGCCCGCCCATCTCGTCGCCCAGCCGAGCGGCGCGCTCCAGATTGACCGGATCGCCCTCGGTCCAGCGGCCCAGGGTGGTCTTGGACAGGGTCTCGGCGGAGACCTCGACGGCGAACCAGCTCGGACCGGTCTCGACCACGGTCAGACAGACGCCGGCGTGGCTTATCGAGGCGCCGAGGTCGATCCCCGCCGTGTCCCAGCGGGTCTCGATCTCATAGCGCCGGTCGCCGCCTGTCGCGGTGATCGACCGGACGCGGCCGATATCGGTGACGATGCCGGTGAACATTCAGATCCTCTCGAAGCGCTCCCACAGGTCGTCACCCAAAGGCTCGACCGCAAGGCGCCGGAAGCGGGGGGCGTCGGCGAGGGTTTGAAGCGCCAAGGCCGCCACGCCCGGCCGCCCCTCCCCGCCCAGCAGGATCGCGGCGCGGAACCACTCGATCCGGTCCACCAGCCCGGCGCGCAGGAAGGAGGCCGCTACCTGACCGCCGCCCTCGATCAGCAGGGAGCCCACACCCCGGCGGGCCAGTTCGCGCAACACCGCGTCGGGCGCCGGGCGGCCGTCCTTGAGCCTGACCCGGATGACTTCCGCCCCGCCGACCGGACGGGGCTCGGCGGCGGTGAGGATTAGGGTGTTGGCGGTGGCGACGCGGGCGGTGGTTGGTGTCCGCAGACGGCTGTCGAGGACGACGCGAAGTGGCTGATTTTCCTCACCGCTCATCCCCGCGAAAGCGGGGATCCAGTCCTTTGGCTGAACCGCCGCGTCATGGGCAGCCGAGCGTCGTGACGCAGCGAG
>CAXBPJ010000362.1:0-2674 GCA_963977325.1 uncultured Brevundimonas sp.
CGGCAAGGCCGACCGAGCCGATCGAGTGGGGCGTCGCCGGGCTGACGCGCGAGGATGCGCATCTGATCTCGCAGCATGGGGAGCGGCCGGCCTATGGCGGCACGCCGTCGGACCAGACGGTGGTGGATGCGGTGCGCCTGCTGAAGACGCGCGGCTATGAGGTGGTGATCTACCCGTTCGTGTTCATGGACATCGCGCCGGGCAATGGGCTGGCGGACCCCTATGGCGGGTTCGAGCAGGCGCCCTATCCGTGGCGGGGGCGGATCACGGGATCGGACCGGTCAGCGGCCGTTGTGGCGGAGGTCGCGAGCTTCTTCGGTGGACCGGGCGACTGGGGTCTGAGGCGGATGGCGCGTCACTATGCCGAGCTGGCGGTCGAGGCCGGGGCGGACGGGATGCTGATCGGCTCGGAACTGCGCGGGGTCACGACTTTGCGGGACGACGCGGGCGGCTATCCGGCGGTGGCGGAACTGGTGGCTCTGGCGGGGGAATGCCGGGTGATCCTGGGGGCGTGGCGCAGCCTGAGCTATGCGGCGGACTGGAGCGAGTATTTCGGCCATCAGCCGGCGGAGGGGTCCGGACACGTGGCGTTTCACCTCGACCCGTTGTGGTCGAACGGGGCGATCGATCATGTGGCCATCGACTGGTATGCGCCGATCAGCGACTGGCGCGAGGGCGAAGGCCATCTGGACGCACTGGAGGGCTGGGACGGGGTTCACGACCTTGACTATCTGAAAAGCCGGATCGAGGGCGGGGAGGGGTTCGACTGGTTCTATTCGAGCCCGGCGGACCGAGACGCTCAGCTGAGGACGCCGATCACTGACGGGGCGCACGACGAGCCCTGGATCTATCGTGTGAAGGACCTGAGGAACTGGTGGGGGCGGACGCATCACGACCGGCCGGAGGGAGTGCGGTCGGAGGCGCCGACCGCCTGGACGGCGGGGATGAAGCCGATCCAGCTGGTCGAGTTCGGCTGCGCGGCGGTGGACAAGGGCGCCAATAGCAGCGAGAGCTTCCTGCCGCCGTATTCGACTGGCGACCGGGACGACCTGATGCAGCGGCGCGCCCTGGAGGCCATGCTGAGGCACTGGCGCGATCCGGCGAACAATCCGCAGGCCACGGAATACGCCGGGCGGATGATCGAGGGGCTGGACGCCTGGTGCTGGGACGCGCGGCCCTATCCGGACTTTCCCGCGCGGGTCGATGTGTGGGCGGACGGGCCGAACTGGACCGGCGGGCACTGGCTGAACGGGCGGGCCCTGGGCGACGGCTCGGTTCTGATCCGGGCGGTGCTGGAGCGCGGCGGGCTGGAGGAGACGGAGTTCTCGATCCAGGGCGTCGAGGGGGCGGCGGCGGGCTATCTGATCGATCGACCGATGCGGACGCGGGACGCGCTGGAGCCGCTGTTGCTGGCGTTCGGAGCGGAGGCGGCCGAACAGGGCGGCCGGGTGGCGGTGATCGGACGTCCGGACTCGGTGGTCGAGGTATCGAGTTCGGGCCTGGCGCTGCCGGAGGACGGGCCGGCGGTGCGCGCGACGCGGACGCTGGAGACGACGCCGGATCAGGTGCGGGTGCGGTTCATCGACGAGATGGCGGACTATCAGACCGGGGCGGTGTCCGCTCGGCGGGAGCCCGGGGATGGTGTGCGGGTCGCGGGGCGCGAGGGGCTGTGGCGGGTCGGGCGGGGGACGCGTGACGAGCAGCCCAGCGCGGAGGCGCGGCTTTATCTGCCGGCGCCGCCGGTCGAGGTCGATCCCGACTGGCGGCCGGGGGATCCGCCGGGGGCGAGCGGGCGGCCGTTCGCGGTGATCCTGGACCTGCCGCCCTTGCCGGGAGCGGAGAGTGACGATCGGCCGCTGGCTGCGGTGGCGGTTGAGCCGTGGCGGCCGATGCGGGTGTTCGCGGGCGGCGACGTCGAGGGCCTGACGCCGCGCGGGGACGTGACCAGGCCGGCGACGGTGGGGGTGCTGGAGGCGCCGCTGGGACCCGGGCCGCTGCATCGCTGGGACGAGGTCAATGCGATGGTGGTGCGACTGGAAGGTCGGGCGCCGGAGAGCCGGATCGCACTCTCGGTGCTGGCCGGAGCCGGGGCTGTGGCGGTTCAGGCCGGAGGCAGCTGGGAGATCGTGCAGTATCGGCGGGCGGAGCTGATCGAGCCGGGCTTGTGGCGGCTGAGCGGCCTGCTGCGGGGACAGCAGGGGACAGATGGCGAGATGCGAGCCGGGGCGGCGGTCGGCGCGCGCGTCGTGGTGCTGGACGACACCTTGGTGCGGCTTGAGGTGAGCGCGGGCGAGCGGGGACTGCCTCTTATCTGGCGGGCGGGGCCGGTGGGGATGCCGCCGGGCGGCGACAGTTTCGAGGAGGTCGACGCGGTCTGGCGCGGGGTGCAGGCGCGGCCGTGGAGCCCGGCGCATCTGGCGGCGCGACCGGACGGCGAGGGCGGCTATCGGCTGAGTTGGACGGCGCGGACGCGGCTGGACGGGGATCGTTGGGACGGGGAGGCGGTGCAGGCGGAGCTGCCGGAGCGGTGGCGGGTGACGGTGGGCGTGGGCGAGACGCCCGTGCGACGCTGGGAGGTCGAGGCGTCCGAGGCCGTGTGGACGACGAGCGAGGTCGAGGCGGACTTTCCGTACGGCTTGCCGGACGGGGCTTGGGTCGAGGTGGCGCAGGGGTC
>CAXBPJ010000363.1:0-2671 GCA_963977325.1 uncultured Brevundimonas sp.
TGGCCCTCGTTCGTCCGGGCCGACACCACCGGATCGACCAGCCGCAGCATGTCGACCGACACCGTGCGCGGCGCGTCCAGCGTCTCCATCTCGATCCCGTGCAGCCGCAGACGCTCGATCAGGTCCGGCCGATGGCCCGGAACCCAATAGGCCTGGGGGCGGTCCAGCATCAGGGTCGGCCGCGAGCCGTAGAAAGGCGTCTGCCAAAGCTCCGGATCGGGCTCGCCCAGCCAGCGGATTTCGTCGCGACCGGACGCCTCGCTGCCATAGATCTCATAGCGGATGCCCTTGAAGGCGCGGGTATAGGCGGGCTGGGCATCGCTCTCGAAATTGGCCCGGACCTGTTCGGGCCGCAATGCGCTGTCTTCGGCCACGGCGCGGCGCAGGTCGGCGCCCTGTTCGGCCAGGAGGCGCATCGCCTCTTCCAGGAAGACGTAGGTTCCCAGCACCCGCTGCTCATGCGGCTTCAGGCTGTGGTTCTCGATCAGGATCGTCGGCACATGCGCCGCCGAGCCCCAGCCGTTGGAGAAGCGCTCACCCAGGCCGCCGTCCGACAGGCCCGCC
This sequence comes from uncultured Brevundimonas sp., assembly GCA_963977325.1. Lineage (GTDB taxonomy): Bacteria > Pseudomonadota > Alphaproteobacteria > Caulobacterales > Caulobacteraceae > Brevundimonas. The sequence goes on from CAXBPJ010000363.1 coordinate 565, forward strand.
TTGGGATTGGCGTCGTCGATGCCGAAGACCAGTTCGCCGGGGATATGCCCCTGCCCTTCCAGCGCCGCGTTCATGGCCGGCTTGAACGTGTCGTCCAGCCAGCGGGCCGTGGCCGGACTGCGGCTCCACACGCCGTTCTCGCCGTTGAATCCGTAGGTCACGTCGTACTGGTAATCCAGGCCGTCGGTGACGTGGATGTCGACATAGAGGTCGGGCCGATACTTCAGGATCAGGCCGCGCACCGACTGCATCTCGACCTGGTCCAGCTTCATGTAGTCGCGGTTCAGGTTCTGGTTGGTCGCGGTATGGCGCCAGCCCTGGATGCGCGGCCCCCGCTGGTTGGGGCGGGAATAGGCGCTGGCCCGCTCATGACCGTCGACCGACAGGATGGGGATCAGGATCAGATTGACCCGGTCCAGCAAGGCGTCCTTGCCGTAGATGGCGATGTCGCGCAGCAGCATCATCCCGGCGTCCTTGCCGTCGATCTCACCCGGGTGGATGCCGGCCTGAGCCAGCAGGACCGGCTTGGCCGGATCGAAGGTCGCGCCGTCCTTCGACGCGATCACGGCGTAGATCGGTCGGCCCTCGGGCGAGACGCCGAACTGCTCGATGCGGATCAGGTCCGACGCCCCGTCCAGCCGATCGAACCAGGCACGCGTGTCGGCGTAGTCTGGCGAGAAGTCATGCTCGGGATCGGCCTCGAAGGCCGTGACCCACGGATCGGCGGCGTCGCGCAGCAGCGATCGACTGGCCCCGTCCCACGCCGGCGCCGGCGGCAAAAAGTCCTGATCCCACGCCGCGGCGTTGGGAACGGGCGGCGGGGTCTGGGACATCACGGGACTCGACGGCAGGAGGGTCAGGCTCAGGGCGGCCGAAGCCGCGGCGATCAAGGCGCTTCGCATGGGCGAAGGCATGGCCCGGATGTCGTCGAACGGCAAGGCCGTCCGGTCAGGCTCAAAAAGGAGGCCGCGCCGGCGCTGGGCCGCCGCGGCCCGTCGCTTCAGTAGGGACTAACGCCACAGTTGCAGATAACGCCCTTGGGCTGGAGCTTCTGGCAGCGGCTCAGGCAGTCCGCCCTGCCCGCTGGCCGAGCATTGCCAGACGCACTCGCAATAGCCGGCGCAGTTGGCCGCCGCGCAGGCGGGCTGATTGTTGGCGGTGGCGCCGCCGGTCAGGGTCAAGGCCGCCGCGACGGCCAGGCCCGACATGATCGTGCGTAGCTTCCTCATCGTTGGTCTCCCTATCGGAGCCCCCGGGACCCAGACTTTCAGGGGAGACCACCCAAGGCCAATCACAGGGCGTAACACGGTAGGGTTACCGGCAACGTGTTCGCAACCGGAGATGCGCCGCCGTTAAGCCTCGCCGCCACCAGCCCCACGGGTTGCGGCGGCCTTTTCCGTGAGCTTGCGCAGCGCCGTGGTCACGGCCGAGCCGTAGAGTTGCCCCTGCACGTCCGTGTAGTGTTCGGCCGTCAGCCGCTTCTTGATGTCGCTGACGCTGGCGCATTCGCCGCTTTCCGCCAGCTGATAGGCGCGTTCGAGGGTCGTCGGTCGATGAGTCATCGACCTGATATGGTGACGCTTGGGCTTATTTCCAGATCGGCGCGCCGTCACCGGGCAGCCCGAGCCGCCCCCACATCTCCGACACCCGCTCGACCACCGCCTCATCCATGCGGATTTCCTCGCCCCACTCCCGCTTCGTCTCGGGCGGCCACTTGTCGGTGGCGTCCAGCCCGATCTTGGAGCCCAGGCCGCTCTCCGGGCTGGCGAAGTCCAGATAGTCGATGGGCGTATTCTCGATGACGGCGATGTCGCGCGCCGGGTCCATCTTGGTCGACAGGGCCCACATCACGTCCCTCCAGTCGCGGGCGTCGATGTCGTGGTCCACCACGATGACCCACTTGGTGTACATGAACTGCCGCAGATAGCTCCACACGCCCAGCATCACCCGCTTGGCGTGGCCGGGATAGGCCTTCTTCATCGACACCACGGCGATCCGGTAGCTGCACCCCTCGGGCGGCAGCCAGAAGTCCACGATCTCCGGAAACTGCTGGCGCAGCAGGGGAATGAACACCTCGTTCAGCGCCTCGCCCAGCACGCTGGGCTCG
>CAXBPJ010000364.1:0-2652 GCA_963977325.1 uncultured Brevundimonas sp.
GGCGGCGCGTCCTGGAAAGGTTCTATCGTCTGCCCCAGCCCCTGATCGAACGCTTCTACGCCGGCCGCGCCACCCTGGGGGACAAGGCCCGCATTCTGGCCGGCAAGCCGCCTGTGCCGATCGGCCGCGCCCTGGCCTGTGTCCCCGAGCGAGGTGCGGCATGAGCAGGATCGCCGTCATCGGCTCGGGCTTCGGCGGCCTGGCCATCCGTCTGCAGTCGGCGGGCCACGCCGTCACCGTGTTCGAGGCGCGCGACAAGCCGGGCGGCCGCGCCTATGTCTATCAGGATCGGGGCTTCACCTTCGACGCCGGCCCCACGGTCATCACCGACCCCTCGGCGCTGGAGGAGCTGTTCGAGGGCGCCGGCAGACGGCTGGCGGACTATGTCGAGCTGCTGCCCGTCTCGCCCTTCTACCGGCTGTGCTGGGAGGACGGCGACGTCTTCGACTACGTCAACGACCAGGGCGAACTGGACCGTCAGATCGCGGCGCGCAACCCCGCCGACGTCGAGGGCTATCGCCGTTTCCTGGCCTATTCCGAGGAGCTGCTGCAGGAGGGCTACGTCAAGCTGGGCGCCAAGCCGTTCCTGGATTTCGCCAGCATGATCAAGGCCGCGCCCGAGCTGGTGCGGCTGCAGGCCTGGCGCTCGGTCCATGACAAGGTGGCCTCGTTCATCCAGGACGACCACCTGCGGCAGGCGTTCAGCTTTCACTCGCTCTTGGTCGGCGGCAATCCGTTCGCCACCTCCTCGATCTACGCGCTGATCCACGCCCTGGAGCGGCGCTGGGGCGTGTGGTTCCCGCGCGGCGGCACGGGCGCGCTGATCCAGGGCATGGTCCGCCTGCTTCAGGACCTGGGCGGCGAGGTCCGGCTGAACGCGCCCGTCGACCGCATCGCCACCGAGGGCGGCCGGGCGACGGGTGTCGTCGTGGCGGGCGAGACCCTGGCGTTCGACGCCGTCGCCTCCAACGCCGACGTGGTCCACACCTACCGGACGCTGCTGGGCCACAACCCGCGCGGCCGGGACCAGGGCGGACGACTGGCCGACAAGCGTCACTCGATGTCGCTGTTCGTCATCTATTTCGGCCTGAACCGCGTCCATCCCGACATCCGCCACCACACCGTGCTGTTCGGCCCACGCTATCGCGACCTGATCGGCGAGATCTTCAAGGGACCGGAACTGCCCGAAGACTTCTCGCTGTACCTGCACGCCCCGACCCGCACCGACCCCAGCCTGGCCCCCGAGGGCTGCGACGCCTTCTATGTTCTGGCGCCGGTGCCGCACCTGGGCGCGGCCGAGATCGACTGGTCGGTCGAGGGGCCGAGGTATCGCGACCGCATCCTGAAGTATCTGGAGGACCGCTACATCCCCGGCCTGACCGGGCAGCTGGCGACCTGCCGCATCTTCACGCCCGAGGATTTCCGCGACCAGCTGAACGCGCACCGGGGCTCGGCCTTCTCGCTAGAGCCGATCCTGACCCAGAGCGCCTATTTCCGGGTCCACAATCGCGACGACCGCATCCCCAACCTCTATTTCGTCGGCGCCGGCACCCACCCGGGAGCGGGCGTGCCCGGGGTGATCGGCTCGGCCAAGGCCACGGCCGGCCTGATGATCCAGGATATGGCCTGATGTCCGACGTCGTCGTCGAGACCAGTCGCCGGACCATCGAGCAGGGCTCCAAGAGCTTCGCCACGGCCTCACGCCTGTTTCCCCACGACGTGCGCGACGACGCCTGGATGCTCTACGCCTGGTGTCGGCACTGCGACGACGAGATCGACGGCCAGGTGCTGGGCCACGGCGCCGTCGGCATCGACCGCGACCTGGCCACGGCCAAGCTGACGGAGCTTCGACGCCAGACTTTGTCGGCCATGGCCGGGGAGCCGCAGAGCGATCCGGTGTTCCAGGCCTTTCAGCGGGTCGTGACCCGCCACGCCATCCCGGAGCACGAGCCGATGGACTTGCTGCACGGCTTCCAGATGGACGTCGAGGACCGGCGCTACGAGACGCTCGAGGACACGCTGGAATACGCCTGGCACGTGGCCGGGGTGGTTGGGGTGATGATGGCGCGGGTCATGGGGGTGACGGACGCCCCGACCCTGAGACGGGCCCAGGACCTGGGCCTGGCCTTCCAGCTGACCAACATCGCCCGCGATGTGATCGAGGACGCCAAGGGCGGCCGCGTCTATCTGCCCGGCCAATGGCTGGACGAGGCCGGCGTGCCGCGCGACCAGGTGGCGGCGCCCGAACATCGCCGCGCCGTCGCCGCCACGGCGCAGCGGCTGGTGCTGGCGGCCGAGCCCTATTACGCCTCGGCCCGCTGGGGACTGCCGCGGCTGGGCGGGCGGTCGGCCTGGGCCATCGCCACGGCGCGCGGCGTCTATCGCGCCATCGGCCGCCAGGTGGCCCGCATCGGCGCAGACGCCTGGGAGGGGCGGCCCAGCGTCAATCGTCGCGGCAAACTGGCTCTGGTGGCGCGCGGCTTCCTGATCGCCGTCTGGGTTCGCACCATCGACAGCTGGCGCACCGCCCCGCCTCGGCCGGAGCTTTGGACGCGGGTGTGAGCACTCTCCTCCCCGTCGCACAGCGATGGGGAGGTGGCGGCCCGCAGGGCTGACGGAGGGGCGCGACGGCGAAGCCGGCGCTCGCGGCCC
>CAXBPJ010000365.1:0-2594 GCA_963977325.1 uncultured Brevundimonas sp.
CGGCGGCGCTTGGCCGTAAAAACGTCGAAATCGAACACGGCCGCGTGAACCGATCGTGATCGGCGGCGTTATGCCGTCTCCACGAACCGAGGGGATACCTCCATGCGTAAGATTTTCATCGCCGCCGCTTCCGTTTTCGCCATGGCCGGTCTGGCCGCCTGCGGTGAGAGCGCCGCCGACGCGCAAGCCGAACAACAAGCCGACGCCCTGGAAGAGCAGGCCGCGGCCGCTCCGACCGAAGCCGAGGAAACCGCCCTCAACGCCGAGGCCGACCGCATTGAGCAGGAAGCCGGCAACGCCGACGGTGGCATGACCACCGAGAACACACCGGACACCTCGCCGAGCGCGAACGAAGCCAACCCGAACATGTAAGACGCTCGGCGGGGGTCATGACCCCGCCACACGAAAGCGTCCCGTAAGGGTCGAAACCCCCGCCGGTCCGCCGGCGGGGGTTTTTCGTGGCCGCGCGCCGACTTGCATTCCCGGGCGGATGGGGGCTCTGTCGCGCACGAACCGAACGAGGCTTTTCGATGCGCTTTCGACTTGTCGCCGGGCTGGCCGCCCTCTCCGTCACCGTCTGCGCCACGCCCCTGATGGCGCAGGAGGCCCGGCCCTTCACCTATCAGGATCTGGTCCAGCTGAACCGGGTGTCCGACCCGAAGGTGTCGCCCGACGGCGACAGCGTCTCCTACTCCGTGCGCGCCACTGACCTGGAGAACAATCGTGGCGTCACCACCCTATGGCTGGCCGATCTGACGGGAGAAGCGGAACCGCGACGGCTGGCGGTGTCCGACCAGGGCGCCTCGACCGGCCGCTGGGGACCGGACGGCAGTCTGTACTTCCTGTCCAACCGCTCGGGTTCGACCCAGGTGTGGAAGACGGACGCCGAGGGCGCGACGGCGACCCAGGTCACCGACCTGCCGCTGGACGTCCAAACCTTCCGCATCGCCCCCTCCGGTGATCGGCTGGCGGTGTCGCTGTCGGTCTATCCCGACTGCGAGGCCCTGGCCTGCACCGTCGAGCGCATGGCTGCAGCCGAAAACGAGCAATCGACCGGCCAAGTCTATGACAAGCTGTTCGTCCGCCACTGGGACACCTGGATGGACGGGACCCAGAACCACGTCTTCACCCTGGCCCTCGGCCCCGATGGCGCGGCCGGGGAGCCGGTCCAGGTGTCGCGCGGCTTCGACGGCGACGTTCCCTCCAAACCTTTCGGCGGCGAGGAGGACTACGCCTTCTCGCCCGACGGCGACTGGGTGGTGTTCTCGGGCCGCACCGCCGGAACCACCGAGCCGTGGAGCACCAATTTCGATCTGTGGCGGGCGCCCGCCGGGGGCGGCGAACTGACCAATCTGACCGACGCGAACGAAGCCTGGGACGCGGGCCCGGTGTTCTCGCCCGACGGCCGCACCCTGGCCTACCGCGCCATGGCCCGCCCGGGCTTCGAGGCCGACCGCTGGCAGATCACCCTGATGGATATCGACAGCGGCCAGACCCGCCAGATCGCCGCCAACTGGGATCGCTCGCCCGACAGCCTTTCATGGTCGCCGGATGGTCGCACCCTCTACGCCACCGCCCAGGATGTCGGCAAAACCAAGCTGTTCTCCATCGACGTGACCTCGGGTCAGGTCACGCCCATCACCGGCGAGGGCCATGTGTTCGGCGTCGAGACCACGCCGTCGGGCTTCGTCTTCGGCATGGACAGCATGGGCGCCCCGGCTGACCTCTATGTGAAGACCTATCGCGGACGCGAGATGCCGCGCCGCATCACCGACCATAACGCCGACACCCTGCCGAACCTGGCCATGGGCGAGTACGAGCAGTTCAGCTTCCCCGGCTGGAATGGCGAGACGGTGCACGGCTATGTCGTCAAGCCGGCCAACTTCGTCGAGGGCGAAGAGTACCCCGTCGCCTTCCTGATCCACGGCGGACCGCAGGGCTCGTTCGGCGACGCCTGGTCCTATCGCTGGAACCCCCAGACCTATGCGGGGGCGGGCTATGCGGTGGTGATGATCGATTTCCACGGCTCGACCGGCTACGGCCAGGACTTCACCGATTCGATCACCCAGCACTGGGGCGACCGCCCGCTGGAGGACCTGCAGAAGGGCTGGGCGTACGCGCAGCAGGAATTCGACTTCCTCGACGGCGACAACGCCTGCGCGCTCGGGGCCTCCTACGGCGGCTACATGGTCAGCTGGATCGCCGGCAAGTGGCCGAACGAATTCAAGTGCCTGGTCAACCACGACGGTGTGTTCGACACCCGCTTCATGGCGTTTTCGACCGAAGAGCTGTGGTTCACCGAGTGGGAGAACGGCGGCACGCCCTGGGAGCGGGGCACGACCTATGAGCGGTTCAACCCGATCAATGAGGTGGCCAACTGGCGCGCGCCCATGATGGTCGTCTCGGGCGGGCGCGATTATCGCGTGCCCACGGATCAGTCGATCGCCGCCTTCACCGCCGCCCAGCGCCAGGGGATCGAGAGCAAGTTCCTCTACTTCCCCGACGAGAACCACTGGGTGCTCAAGCCCGCCAACTCCCTGCACTGGCATGAGGAGGTCGAGGAGTGGCTCGCTCGCTGGTTGAGGCCTGAGGCG
>CAXBPJ010000366.1:0-2577 GCA_963977325.1 uncultured Brevundimonas sp.
CCGGCCGACGAAGGGCCGGGCGCGCTCTACGCAGGCCCAGCAGTCGGCGTCGGTGACCACATTGGCGGCCCCGGCGATAGCCAGGCAGTGGGCCAGGGGCTGGCCGTCGAGGTTGGTGTTGATCAGGGCGGCGGCCACCCCGACCTTGGAAAAGCCGATCCAGGCCGCGAGATAGTCGGCGCGGTTGTGCATCATCAGGGCGACGGTCTCGCCCCGGCGCAGGCCCCGGCCGGTGGCCCAGTGGGCGTAGCGGTTGGCCAGGGCGTCCAGCTCGCGATAGCTCAGCCGCCGATCGCCGTCGTCGATGGCCAGATTGTCGGGATGCCTGTCGACGACCTCCTCGAAGTCGTCGGCGACCAGGATGTCGCTGTCCAGCTGGATGGGCTTGATGCGCTTCAGCAGGCGGCGCAGGCCGGCGACATAGCGCAGGTCGCGTTTCACCCCGCTGATCACGCCCATCGCCGTCGCCCCTCCGTCCTGCGTCGCTCCGTGATGCGGCGCCGCCGGTCGCGCGGTCAACCGTCAGGGGAAAACGCCGCGGTTTCCGGGTCGCGCGGAAGCGACGGCGTGGCCCGTGCGCCACAAGAACAGAACTTGACCTTAGGTCAGCGAGCTGAGGTCGGAGATCTACGCAATCCCGGCCAAGTCGTGGCGAGAACAGCGGTGTTTCAGGCCTATTCGAGACCAGCTTCGCCGCACCTGAGGCGGTTTCGGCATCATTTCGGGGCCGCCCTTGTGATGACGGAACCGTGATCTTTTCTTCGGGTTCGCTTCCCAACGACTGGAGGAGAGCTGACCATGACCATGACCTACACCGATCGTGCTTACGACGATCTGACCACGCGCGACGATGTTCGCGACGAGCCCTACACCCCCGTCTATGCGCGCAGCCGCAAGACCCGCCGCGCCAAGAGCGGCGCCATGGGCGGCAAGGGCATGAAGATCGCCCTGATCGCCGCGCCCGCCGTCCTGGCCGCCGCCGCCGTCGGCGCCTTCGCCCTGATGTCCAGGGGTGAAGCCGAGGCTCCCGTCGCGGCGACCCCGGCCGTCGAGGCCGCACCCGTGGCCGCGCCGCTGGTTCCGGCCGCGCCGCTGACCGGTGAGGCCGTGACGGCTGTCGAGGCTCAGCCGTTGGCCCCCGCGCAACCCGCCGCCGCACCCGCCCCAGTGGCGCGCGCCTCGGCGCCGATCGGCCGCGCCGCCCCCGTCCGTCGCGCCCAGGCCGCCGCTCCCGCTGTCGCTGCGGAGCCGGACGCCGCGCCGGTCGTCGAAGCCGAACTGACCGGCCCGCTGGCCTATGACGCCGTGGTCGCCGCCGATGGCGAAGGCGCCGAGGCCGGCGCGACGTCCTCGCTCGCCGCCGCGCCCGCGGCCGAAAGCCAGACCGCGACGCCCGCGCCGCGCATCGTGGTCGAACCGCTGAGCTGATCGGCTCTCGCAATCGAAGCGAAGAAGGCCCCGGTTCGCCGGGGCCTTTTGTCGTGGGTGATTAGCCCGGCTTGAGGTCCCGGGGCGGGCGGATGCGCCGCCAGCGGGCCTCGACGAAGGCGAAGGCGCCGAAGGCCATCAGCCCCACGCCCGTGATCGCCAAAATCCAGGAGCCGAAGGGTTGGGCCTCAAGCGCCTCCAGCGAGGCCGAGAAGTCGCGAGCCTCGGACGCCTGGGCGCGCAGTCCGGCCAGAATGACGAACAGGGCCAGCGGCAGATAGGCGGCCCCGCGCGCGATATAGCCGGCCCGGGCGATCGGCGTGACCCTGCGACAGGTGTCCGTGTCGCAGGCCAGGGCGCCGGCGAAGTCGCCCCGCGCGCCCTTGATGATATTGCCGACCCCCATCGCCAGTATGCCCAGGCCGACCCCCAGCAGCAGCCAGTCCCCATAGGGCAAGCTCAGCACCGTGGCGGCCTGCTGGTCGGCGTCGGCGCCTTCGATCTCACCCGGCTCGCTCTCATCGACCAGCTCGAACACGGTGGCGGCCAGCACGCCGTAGAAGACGCCGCTCATCGCCTGGCCGGCGCGCAGGCCCCAGGCCTTGAGCGAGGTTCCCTCGTGGTCGGCGTCGAACACCGACTGCAGCACCCGCCAGCCGACGAAGGCCCACAGGCCGCCGCCCAGAACCAGCAGCCAGACCCGGGCGAAGGGCTGGTCCGCCAGCCATTGGAACACCTCGCCCGAGGACCCGGCGTCGGGAATGAGATCCAGGGCCGCGAACAGGGTCAGAGCCCCGATCGACAGATAGACGAAGCCCCGAGCCCCATAGCCGAACCGAGCCGCCAATTCGGTGAAGGCGGACCACGACCAGCCGCGCCGCTTCGACCAGGGCCAGCGCATCAGGCGGAGAGCGGCTCGGCGGCGGCGGGCGCCTCGGTCTCGCCGCGCGCCAGGGCGGAGGTCACGGCCATGTCGGCGGTGACATTGCCGACCGTGCGGGAGATGTCGGGGATGACCTCGACCGCCAGCATCAGCGGCAACAGCTCCATCGGCACGCCCAGCGCCATGCAGATGGGCGCCAGGCTGGCGAAGAAGGACGCCTGGCCGGGCAGGCCGACCGTGGCGACGGACACGGCGATGGACACCAG
>CAXBPJ010000367.1:0-2561 GCA_963977325.1 uncultured Brevundimonas sp.
AGAACACCCGCTCGGCGCCCCAGAAACAGCCCATGCCGAACACGGCCGTCTCGAAGCCTTCGGGATGGGGCCCCTTCAGCGGGCGGCCGTTGACGATGTGCACCTCGTCGGTTGGCAGCGGCTGGGCGCGACCCGGCAGGGCGGTGTCGACGGTGGGCAGGTCGGCGGGCTTTGAGGAGAACATGGCGGGACCTCTGGATCATGGTTCGGCCCGAATATGGGAAGCCTCGGCCCGCTTGCCGAGAGGGGCCCGCTGGTCTATCTGCCTCGCCTCCGCCGGATGGACCCACCGGCGGGCTCACGCGGGTCGTGAAACGGACAGGTGGCGGAGTGGTCGATCGCGCACGCTTGGAAAGCGTGTGTAGGTGAAAGCCTACCGAGGGTTCGAATCCCTCTCTGTCCGCCACCCTCACTCCGCCGCGATCAGCCCCGCCTTGGCCGCGGCGCGTTCGGCGTCCAGTTCGGCGGCCTTCTTTTCCACCAGTTCGACGATGTGATCGACCATACCGGCGTTGTCCTGCTTGCCGGCGATCTTGCCGGCCAGATAGACCATGCCCGCGCCCTTACCGCCGCCGGTGAAGCCGACGTCGGTGAACAGCGCCTCGCCCGGACCGTTGACCACGCAGCCGATGATCGACAACGACATCGGCGTGGTCACATGCGCCAGCCGCTCTTCCAGCACGCCCACAGTTTCGATGACGTTGAAGCCCTGCCGCGCGCAGCTGGGGCAGGCGATGATGTTGACGCCCCGGTGACGCAGGCCAAGCGACTTCAAGATGTCGAAGCCGACTTTGATCTCCTCGACGGGATCGGCGGCCAGGCTGACCCGGATGGTGTCGCCGATACCCGACCACAACAGCATGCCCAGGCCGATCGAGGACTTGATGGTTCCCGTCCTGAGCGGTCCCGCCTCGGTCACACCGAGGTGCAGCGGGCAGTCGATGACCTCGGCCAGCTGCTGATAGGCGGCGACGGTCAGGAAGGGGTCGGAGGCCTTCACCGAGATCTTGAACTCGTGGAAATCGTGGTCCTGGAGTATCCGGGCGTGGTCCAGCGCGCTCTCGACCATGGCGTCCGGGCAGGGCTCGCCGTACTTTTCGAGCAGATGGCGCTCCAGCGAGCCGGCGTTGACCCCGATCCGCATCGAGCAACCATGGTCCTTGGCCGCCTGGATCACCTCGCGCACGCGATCCGGGCTGCCGATGTTGCCGGGGTTGATGCGCAAGCAGGCCGCGCCCGCCTGGGCGGCCTCGATGCCGCGGCGGTAGTGGAAGTGGATGTCGGCCACCAGAGGCACGCGCGCCTCGCGAACGATGCTGCGGAAGGCGGCGGTGGACTCCTCGTCGGGGCAGGAGACCCGTACGATGTCGGCGCCGGCCTCCTCCAGCTGGCGGATCTGGTCGATGGTCGCCGCCGCGTCCGAGGTGGGGGTGTTGGTCATCGATTGGACGGTGATCGGCGCGTCACCACCCACCAGCACATCGCCAACGCGGATCTGGCGGCTCTTGCGACGCTCGATGTGGCGCCAGGGGCGAACGTGGCCGATATCGGTGGGCAACATAGGCCGAACTCCGTGGCCTTTCCACGACGGTGGCGCGCTCGTCTCAGTCCAGAGCGCGCGCATCCTCGACCAGCATGATCGGCACGCCGTCGCGGATCGGATAGGCCAGTTTGGCGCCGGCCGAGATCAGTTCGCCGGCGTCGCGGTCATAGGTCAGGGGGCCGCGCGTCACTGGGCAGACCAGAACCTCCAGTAGGCGCGGATCGACCTCGGCGGGGGGGTTAAAGGCGTCGCTCATGATCGGAGCTTATTGCACGGAGCGCGGCTCGTCGTCATCGGACTCGGCGGCATCGATACGCATCAAGGCGGTCAGGCAGCTGGCGCGGTCCAGCAGCACGGGCTGCTCCAGCAAGAGCTGTTTTTCGGCCGGCTCGAACGGCAGAGCCATGGACAGACTGTTGATCAGCGCCTCGGTCGGGGCCTCTTCGGCCGTCTCCCAGTCGACCTCCAGCATTCGGCGTTCCAGATAGGGGCGCAGCGCCGCGAAGAAGTCGTCGCGGTCAAATCCCTCTCCTTCGTCCGGTCCCTTGAGATCGCCTTCGAAGGGCTGAAAGCCCGCGCGCACCTGACGATACGGCGTCTGGACCGACAGTTCGGACAGCACCGAAAACCGGGCCACCCCGGTCAGGGTGATCAGATAGCGGCCGTCGCCGGTCTCGGCGAAGCTGGTGATCCGGCCGGCGCAGCCGACCCCGACCAGTCCTGGATGCTCCGGATCGCCGCCCTGGGATTGGATCATGCCGATCAACCGGTCGCCGGCCATGGCGTCGTCCACCATGTTCAGATAGCGCGGCTCGAACACATTCAGCGGCAGCTGCCCGCGCGGCAGAAGGAGAACTCCGTCCAGCGGAAAGACGGGGATGACCTGGGGCAGGTCGGCCGCGCGGATGTAGCTGCGAGCCATCAGGCGAACAGGATCGACGAAAGCTTGCGGCGGCCGTCACGGGCGATTGGTGAGCCGGGCCCGGCGGCCTCGAACACAGTCAGCAGCTTTTTCCTC
>CAXBPJ010000368.1:0-2550 GCA_963977325.1 uncultured Brevundimonas sp.
ATTGGTGGAACGCGGCGCCTGGCGCTGGGGCTCGGGACGCGGGTCCGGGCGGGCGTCGGCGCGCGGCTCGGGCCGATCCTCGGGCGCGGGCGGGATACCGAGACCGCCGGCCGGGCCGGTCGAGGGCCTGGGATCGCCATAGCCCTCGGGCTTCTTGTTAAACATGGTCAGGCCTTTCGTCTGTCACGGCGCGGGGCCGTTTGCCCTCGAGCGCCCCCGCCCGTTTGGTTCGTCGATCAGTTAGGCCCGGCTTGACCGATCACGCAAGCGTCAGGTGCGACCGGGAGTCCGCGAGCGCGGGTCACAGGCCGCGCACGGCCGCCAGCACCTCGGCGGCATGGCCCTTGACCTTGACCCCACGCCAGACGCGCCGGATCACGCCCGTGGAGTCGATCAGGAAGGTGGCCCGCTCCACCCCCATGTACTTGCGGCCATACAGGGTCTTCTCGACCCACGTCCCGTAGGCCTCGCAGGCCGCGCCGTCCTCGTCGGAGGCCAGGACGACTGCGAGCTCGTGCTTGGCTTTGAACCGGTCCAGCTTCCTGACCGGATCGCGCGACACCCCGACCAGAACGGCGCCGGTCTCGGCGAAGTCGTCCGCCAGAGCCGAGAAGTCCTGATTCTCGGTGGTGCAACCGGGCGTGTCGGCCTTGGGATAGAAGAACAGCACCACCGCCTTGCCGGCGAGATCGGCCAGCGACACGCGCCCGCCGCCGTCGGTGGGCAGGTCGAAGGGCGGGGCGGGGTGGTTTTCCGTCGGCTGAGTCATGTCGTTTCCTATCACCCAACCTGCCCCCGGTGCCTCAGCATGGCGTCGGCCAGCACGCAGGCCGCCATCGCCTCGACCACCGGGACAGCGCGCAGGGCGACGCAGGGGTCGTGGCGGCCCCGGGTAGCGATCTCGGTTTCCTCGCCGTCGCGGGTGATCGTCCGGCGCGGTGTCAGGATCGAGGAGGTGGGCTTGAAGGCGACCCGGGCGGTGACCGGCTGGCCCGTCGAGATGCCGCCCAGCACGCCGCCGGCGTGGTTCGACAGAAAGGCGGGCGCCCCGTCCCCACCCAGCCGCATCTCGTCGGCGTTATCCTGGCCCGTCAGTTCGGCCGCGCCGAAGCCGGCGCCGATCTCCACCCCCTTGGCGGCGTTGATCGACATCAGGGCGGCGGCCAGTTCGGCGTCCAGCTTGCCGTAGACCGGCGCGCCCCAGCCGACGGGGACGCCGGTGACTTCCAGCGCCACCACCGCCCCGATCGACAACCCCGCCTTCCTGACAGAGTCCAGATAGGCCTCCCACTCCGCAACGACCTCGGTCGAAGCGGCGAACAGGACGTTGTGCCCGACCGCGTCTAAATAAACGGCGTCCGGCGCGATTCGGTGCGGCCCGATCTGAACCACGCCCGCGCGGATGCGGACGCCCTCGCCCAGCACCTTTCGCGCCACCGCTCCGGCCGCGACCCGGCAGGCCGTCTCCCGCGCCGACGACCGCCCGCCGCCTCGGTGGTCCCGCACTCCGTACTTGGCCTGATAGGCATAGTCCGCATGGCCTGGCCGAAAGGCGCGGGCGATCTCGCCGTAATCCTTGGACCGCGCGTCCTCGTTGGCGATCTCCAGAGCAATGGGCGTGCCGGTCGTCACCGGTCCGGCCCCGTCGTCGAACACGCCCGACAGGATGCGCACCGTGTCGCTCTCGCGCCTCTGGGTGACGAAGCGGCTGCCGCCCGGCTTCCTCCGGTCCAGCCAGGGCTGGATGTCGGCTTCGCTCAGGGCGATCCCCGGCGGACACCCGTCAACCACGCAGCCGATCGCCGGCCCGTGGCTCTCGCCCCAGGTGGGCACGCGAAACAGATGGCCGAAGCTGTTGTGGGACATGGGTTCAGTGCAGGGGCCGCGCGGCGACGCTCAACCGCTCCGCGGCGGCCGCGAGCGCCCTGTCGAAGCTCCAAAGCGTCACCTCGGCGTCAATTCTGACGGAGGCAAGCAGATGCGCGTCGACCCAGCCGAGGCCCTGCCCGTGAAGATTTTCGTTTTCGATCAATGACAACACCTCATCGTCATCGGCCAAAGGCGCGCACCTCATTTCCAGAAGGCTTGTAATGAAGCGTGGCCGGCGCGGCAGATTGCCCATCACCAGCTCGCCCAGAACCATCGGATGCATGAGGATGCGCTGTTGCTCGAGCAGCGATGACATCACGGCCTCTCCGTGGCGGATCATCCTGATCCAGACCGAACTGTCCGCGAGGATCATCCCTCGTCATCATCCCAAGGCCGGCGACGACGACCGGCGACAAAATCCGGCATCGTGCCGCCCATCGCCGCGAGGCGGCGGCTGGCTTCACGATGCAGCAGTGCCTTGAGCGCTTCGCGGATAATGGCCGAGCGCTCGGTCAAGCCGGTGTACTCGGCGGCCTTCGCCATCAGTTCGTCGTCGAGCGTAACGGTGGTGCGCATGAGCGAGCCTCATCAAAATCCGCACCAGATGATGCGCTTTCTGATGCGTTCTCGCAAGCTCACGCGGCCAGCGGCGCGGCCCAGTCGGCTTCGAAGCGGTCCAGC
>CAXBPJ010000369.1:0-2548 GCA_963977325.1 uncultured Brevundimonas sp.
CCGCGCCATCGTCGTGGCCCTGCGCGACCAGCCGCAGATCAACGCCACCTATGACGACGAGGCCGGCGTCCTGACGACGCAGAACGCCGTCCATCTCGGCATCGCCGCCCAGACGCCGAACGGCCTGATGGTGCCGGTGGTCCGCCACGCCGAGGCGCGCGACCCTTACGACACCGCCCTGGAGATCGCCCGCGTCTCGGGCGCGGCCAAGGACGGCTCGGCCAGGCGCGAGGAGCTTAGCGGCTCGACCATCACCATCACCTCGCTGGGCACCCTGGGCGGCATCACCCATACACCGATCATAAACCACCCCGAGGTCGCCATCGTCGGCCCCAACAAGATCCAGGAACGGGTCGTGGTCCGTGACGGCCAGATGGTCGTGCGCAAGATGATGAACCTCTCCTCCAGCTTCGACCACCGCATCGTCGACGGCCACGACGCGGCGGTCTTCGTACAGCGCATCAAGGGCCTGCTGGAGCATCCCGCGACGCTGTGGATGTAGCGGTGACCAAAACAGTCCGCTCATCCCCGCGAAAGCGGGGACCCAGTGATTTGGGCGGAGGGCGCTAGTGATTGGGCGCTTGCCGTGATCCAGCGCACCCTCTGGAGCGAAAAGACTGGATCCCCGCTTTCGCGGGGATGAGCGGAGGCCAGGATGGCGTTCTACACCTTCATCGTGGCGAGTGGGCGGAACGGGACGATCTATACCGGCTCCACCGATGATCTGGTCAGCCGGATCATCCAGCACAAAGACAAGACCTTCAAGGGCTTCACCGCAAAGCATGGCGTGGCGCGGCTGGTCTGGTACGAAGTCCACGACAGCCGCGAGGCCGCGTTCAGGCGCGAGCGGCAGATCAAGAAATGAAACCGGCTCTGGAAGCTGGAGCTGATCGAGAAGACCAATCCGGGATGGGACGATCTGCATGATCGGCTTCGCCTCGGTAGTTTGGTTGATGCAAAGGACTGGGTCCCCGCTTCCGCGGGGATGAGCGGAAGAGAAGATGGCTGAAACGATCAAAACCAAAGTCCTCATCATCGGCGCCGGCACCGGCGGCTATGTCGCGGGCATCCGCTGTGGCCAGCTGGGGCTGGACACCGTGCTGGTGGACGGCGGCGATGGCTTGGGCGGGACCTGTCTGAATGTCGGCTGCATTCCGTCCAAGGCGATCATCCATGCGGCCAACAAGTTCGAGACCGTGGCCAAGGCGGCCGACGGCGGCACCCTGGGCATCACGGCGTTCAAGCCCGCCATCGACATGGCCCAGACCACGGCTTGGAAGGACGGCATCGTCAAGAAGCTGAACGGCGGCGTCGCGGCCCTGCTGAAGAAGGCCAAGGTCAAGGTCATCAAGGGCTGGGCGACCTTCTCGGACGCCAAGACCTGCACGGTCAAGACGGCCGACGGCGACATCACCATCACCGCCGAACACGTCATCCTGGCCACCGGCTCCGAGCCCGTGGAACTGCCCTTCCTGCCCTTCGGCGGCGACGTCATTTCTTCCACCGAGGCCCTGTCGCTGGACAAGGTGCCAAACAAGCTGGTCGTCGTCGGCGGCGGCTATATCGGGCTGGAGCTGGGCATCGCCTATCGCAAGCTGGGCGCCGAGGTGACGGTGGTTGAAACGGCCGACCGCATCCTGCCGCTCTACGACAAGGCCCTGACCGATCCGGTCGCCAAATGGATGGAGAAGCACGGCGTCACTCTGATGCTCGGCGCCAAGGCGGGCGGGTTCGAGAAGGGTAAGCTCAACGTCACCGACAAGGACGGACAGGCGATCAAGCTGGACGCCGACAAGGTGCTGGTCACCGTCGGCCGCAAGCCCCGCACTCAGGGATGGGGCCTGGAGAACATGGGCGTGGCCATGGCCGGGCCATTCGTGAAGATCGACGACCGCTGCGCCACTTCGATGCGCAACGTCTGGGCCGTCGGCGATCTGACCGGCGAACCCATGCTGGCCCACAAGGGATCGGCCCAGGGCGAGGTGGTCGCCGAAATCATCGCCGGCCATGACAAGCGCTTCGACCCCGTCACCATCGCCGCCGTCTGTTTCACCGAGCCCGAGATCGTCTCCGCCGGTCTCGGCCCGCAGGAGGTCGAGGGCCGCGACGACGTGATCCAGTCTGTCTTCCCCCTGATGGCCATCGGCCGCGCCCTGGCGATCGAGGCGGGCGACGACGGCGGGTTCGTGCGGGGCATCGCGTCCAAGTCTGACTACCGCCTGCTGGGCGTCCAGGCCGTCGGCCAGCACGTCGCCGAACTGTCCAACAGCTTCGCCCAGATGCTGGAGATGGGTGCGGTGCTGGAGGATGTGGCCGGCACGATCCACGTCCACCCCACCCTGGGCGAAGCCTTCCACGAGGCCAGCCTGCGCGCGCTCGGCCACGCCATACATATCTAGAGGGTCGCTATCGCTCGCCGCGCGGCGGCTCACTGCTTGAGCGACCGATTATCCTTCTCCCCTCGGGGGAGAAGGTGGCTCGCGTAGCGAGACGGATGAGGGGGCTGCCAGCCAAGAGCGCGCCTGCCAGCCAGCGAGACGCCCAATCT
>CAXBPJ010000370.1:0-2544 GCA_963977325.1 uncultured Brevundimonas sp.
CCCCCTAGACCCGCACCTCAATCAACGGCATCGCCGCCATCCGCCCGGCTCCAAAGGTCTCCAGCGTCACCTCGATCCGGTCGGAATCGAACCTGACCGGCGTGTCGAACAGAAACCCCGCCGTGATCGCCGCCCCAGCCTCAGGCGGGGTTTCGAACACCACCTCGCCGGTAGAGTCGTCGATCGAGACCTCGCCCGGCCCGGCCTCGACCCCGTCCACCGCCACCCGCACGCTGCCCGCCAAGGGTTTGGCGATCACCCGCTCCAGCCAGCCTCCGGCCTCATCGCCGTACCGCTTGACCAGCTGAAACCCCGTCGCCGTGCCCGTACCCGTCCCGATCGTCTGGTCCAGCGGCGACACCTGCCCGCCCGGCCCGCAGCTTCGGAAATCCGCGAAGTCCCGAAACCGAAACCCGAACAGCCGCCCCCGACGAGCCTCGAAAAATTCCGTCAGCGCGGCCATGTCCTCCAGCGACCTCAGACCCGTCCCGATCAGATAGCGCCGCCGCCCGTTCAGCCACGGACTCGACCGACGCTCATACCCCGAGCCGAGGGTCGCGATCTCTGTCCGCCGCTCCACCCCGCCCGTCGATCCGAACGCCAGCCGCGCCGGCAGCCGCACCTCGTGAAAATTCATGGTCTAGACCCGCGTTCTCTTGCGCGCGCCTCCGAAAAGCGGCCAACTCGCGGCCGCACTTCAGGGGAGGCTTCAACGTGCGTGGTGAAATTCTCAGCTTCGATGACGTCAGCGGCATGGGCCTGATCTCGGGCGACGACGGCCAGCGCTACGCCTTCGATCGCGCCGGCTTCCCCGGCCTCGGCGTCCCCCGAGCCGGCCAGCGCGTCGACTTCGTCGCTTCCGGCGACATCGCCACCAACATCATGCCGCTGGCCGGTGAGCATGCCGCAGGCTCGCGACTGGGTTATACGCCCGGCGTCGCCGGCTCAGGCGCGGGCATCGGCTCAGACATCGACTGGAAACACCTGATGCTGTCCTTCGAGGGCCGCATCCGGCGCAGCCATTTCTGGATCGCCTGGGTGATCCTGCTCGCCATCGGCATCGTCACCAGCTGGCTGCCGCTGATCGGCGGCCTGATCGGCCTGCTCCTGATCTGGCCGAACCTGGCCATCTCGGTGAAGCGGCTCCACGACATGGGCCAGACCGGCTGGTGGGTCGCCCTGCCGTGGGTCGCGGGCATCATCCTGTTCTTCGTCGGCGTCGGCATGATCGGCATGGGCGCCATCGCCACCGGCCAGATGTGGGACGACAATCCGCTCGCCATGATGGCCGTCATGGGTCCGGCCATGGGTGTCTTCGCCATCAGCGCCCTGATCAGCCTCGGCTTCCTGCTCTGGATTGGCCTGATGCCCGGCACGGTCGGCCCCAACCGCTTCGGCCAGGATCCCAAGGGCGGCGTCGCCCCCGAAACCTTCGAATAGGCGTCAGGCCGCAGCGGCCTCCAGCCTACCGACCTTGATCGAGCGTTCCACCTCGCGCGCCTGCGCCAGGTCGTGCGCCGCCTGCATCCTCACCAGGGTGTCTGCTCGGACGCCGAACACCTTCTCGAACCGGATGGCCATCTCGGCCGACACTCCGGCGTGACCGTTCAACAGGTTGCTGGCGGCCTGGCGCGTGACCCCCAGAGCTGCAGAGACCGCCGTGACGCTGTACCCGCCCGGTTCGACAACTTCGGCCTTCAGCCAGGCGCCCGGATGGACCGCGAAGGATCGGTGCAGACGAATGGCCATCAGTGATAGTCCTCCAGATCCATGTCCTCGATCGCCAGGGCGTCATTGACGCGAAAGGTCATGCGCCAGTTACGGCTCACGGTCAGCGCCCACACCCCGGCCCGATCTCCGACCAGTTGATGTGCTCCGAAATTCGGTGGCGCATGAAGCTCCTCGGGTCGTTCGATCGCGTCGATGTAGGCCAGCATGTTTCGCAACCTGACGACCAGACGACTGGGCAGCCCCTTGGCCTTCCCCGTTTCCGTGAATTGACGCAGCGCCTTGTGTCGAATGCTATTGATCTCCACAGGTCAACATCGGCGCGCAAACGACAATTGTCAAGCGACACTTGTCATTACCCTACAGTCGCCGCGCCCCCAGCGCCATCGCCCGCGCCAGGGTTTGGGCCAGCTGCGCTTCGGATCGCAGCAGCCCCTCGGCGGGTCCGCTTAGGCTGACATTGACCACCACCGGAGGACCCGGCGCGGCCGACGGTCCAGAGGACGTTACCGGCGCGCTCGGCGCCGCGGCGACCGGGGACGCGCTGCTCAGCGGCGACAGCGCCGCCGGCGCCGCCGACCCAGCACGCCGCCCAGCCCCGCCGCCAGACCGCCGATCAGACCTTCCAGCCCCGCGCCCCGACCGCCCCCGGACAGCCCGTTCAAGGTGGTCAGCATCACGCGCGCCAGTTCCGCCAGGCTTATCTCCCCGTCGGCAGCCGCACGCGCCAGCGACCGCGCCAAACTCGATCCCGCCCGAGCGAAGGCGTCGTCGATGGCCTGGGCCGCCCGCTCGGCGGGGTCGCGCAACCCCTCC
>CAXBPJ010000371.1:0-2517 GCA_963977325.1 uncultured Brevundimonas sp.
TCGCCCACAACCCGGACAAGATCACCGCCACCCTGAGGACGCTGCACGCCTTTCCGGGGCGGCTCTTGGTGATGTTCCAACCGCACGGATTTGGACCCCTGAAGCTGATGAGATCCGAATTCGCCAAGACGTTCGCCGAGGAGCTGGGCGAGGCCGATGTGCTGCTCATGCCCGAGCCGGTCTATTACGGCGGCACGACAGACCGCAGTGTCGGCTCGGCCGATATCGCGGCGGATGTCGTGGCGCTGGGGCGGACGGCCGAGGCCCTGCCGGACCGGGCGGCGTGCGGCCGCCGCCTGTTGGAGCTGGCCCGGCCGGGTGACCGCATCGTGGTCATGGGCGCCCGCGACGACAGCCTGGCCGACTTCGCCCGCGACCTTAAGTCCGGCCTGATGATGCGCGCCTGACGGAACGGCCCCGTTTGACCGGGGTTCTCAGCCCTTCAACGATCACCGCCTTCGGGAGCTTCGCCATCCTCCAGCCCGCGCCGCCTCCGCCCGAGCCTGTCACCCAGCTTGAGGAGGTGGTGGTCACCGCCGCCGGCCTGCCCCCGGCGGCGTCGGAGGCGGCCTTTTCGGTGATCCGCCTGGACGGCGAGGACCTGATCCGATCCGCGCGGCTGGACGAGGCGCTCGGCGCCGTGCCCGCCGTGTCGCTGTTCCGCCGCACCACCAGCCTGTCGGCCAATCCGACCACCCAGGGCATCTCGCTGAGGGCCATCGCGCCTTCCG
This sequence comes from uncultured Brevundimonas sp., assembly GCA_963977325.1. Classification (GTDB taxonomy): domain Bacteria; phylum Pseudomonadota; class Alphaproteobacteria; order Caulobacterales; family Caulobacteraceae; genus Brevundimonas. The sequence continues at coordinate 732 of CAXBPJ010000371.1, forward strand.
GGGCGGGACGTACCCTGGTGACGCTGGACGGCGTGCCGCTGAACGACCCGTTCGGCGGCTGGGTGATCTGGAGCCAGGTTCCGCCCGAATCCCTGGCGGGCCTCGACATCGTGCGCGGTGCGGGAGCGGGCCCCTATGGCGCCGGCGCCCTGACCGGGGTGATCCAGCTGCGCGACGGCGATGGCGGCGAGTTGGCCGGATCGGTGTCGGAGCACGCTGGCGCGCGGCTGGCCGGAGCGGGTTCGGTGGCGGTCGGCGCGACGCGTCTGACAGTCTCAGGCCTGCGCGAGGTGTCGGACGGCTATGTTCCCGTGCGAGGCCCGGAGCGGGGCGCGGCCGACATGCCGCTGGACCTGGACGTGCGCGCGGCGGCGATCCGGCTGGATGCCCCGGTGGGCGACGCGGTCCTGTCGCTGCGCGCGGGCGCCTTCGAGGAGGAGCGCGGCTCCGGCGTGGCCGGGTCGCGGGCGAGCGCCTCGGGCGATGTGCTCAGCGCCACACTGGCCCAGGCGCCGACCCAGGCGCGGGCCGGCTGGCGCGTCCAGGCCTGGCGGAGGACCAGCGACCTGACCAACAGTTTCGTCGCCGTGGCCGACGACCGCGCCTCGACCAGTCCGGCCGCCAGCCAGGACGAAACCCCGGCCACGGGCACGGGCCTCAACGCGTCCTGGCGCGTCCGGCGGGCCGGGCTGGAGGCCGAGATCGGCGTCGACGGCCGATGGTTCGAGGGCGAGACCCGCGAGCGGTTCCGCTTCATGCAGGGCGATTTCACCCGCAGCCGCATCGCGGGCGGCGAGGCTTCGGTGATCGGCGCCTATGTCGACGGGTCGTGGACGGCCGGACCGTGGCTGGTCGCCGGCGGCCTACGCCTGGACCGCTGGGAAAGCACCGACGGAAGGCGGATCGAGCGGGATCGCGCCACCGGCGACATAACCCTGGACAATCCCTCCCCGGACCGCTCGGGCGAGGTGGTCAGCGCCCGACTGGGCGGCCGGTATGCGATCGCGCCCGACCTCGCCGCGCGCGCGGCGGCCTATACGGGATTCCGCCCCGCGACCCTGAACGAGCTGCACCGGCCGTTCCGCGTCGGTAACGACATCACCGAGGCCAATGCGGCGCTGGAGCCCGAACGGCTGGCGGGGGTCGAGCTGGGCCTGGGCGGCCGGCGCGGCGCCGCGACCTGGACCGCCACCCTGTTCTGGAACCGGATCGACGACGCCATCGTCAATGTCACAAACGGCGAGGGGCCCGGGACGTTTCCGGTGGCCGGCTTCGTGCCCGCCGGCGGGGTGCTGCGCCAGCGCCAGAACGCCGGGTCGATCGAGGCGGTGGGGATCGAGAGCGAGCTCAGCCATGCCGTCTCGGACCGCCTGATCCTGGCCGCCGCCGTGGCTCTGACCGACGCCGAGGTCGACGGCGGCTCGGCCGCGCCTCAACTGACCGGTCTCAGGCCCGCTCAGGCGCCGCGCGCCTCGGCGACCCTTTCGGCGGACTGGTCACCGATGGAGCGGCTCAAGCTGTTCGCCCGAGCCCGTTATGAATCCGCGCGGTTCGACGATGATCTGAACAGCCGCGACCTGGCCGCCGCCTGGGTGCTGGATGCGAGAGCGTCTTGGGCGATGACCGACCGGCTGGAGCTGGAGTTGATCGCCGACAATTTGCTGGACGAGGATGTTGAGGTTTCGCGCACCGGCGACGGCGTCCCCGGCTACGGGCCGCCCCGCACCCTGGGCCTGGGCTTGCGGGCGCGGTTCTGACGGGGCGATAGAAGCGGGATGATCCGCCT
>CAXBPJ010000372.1:0-2498 GCA_963977325.1 uncultured Brevundimonas sp.
GCGCCGGCCATTGGAACGGGTCCGCCTGGAACTGGGACATGGACGGCGGCTGGGACCACTGGGACGAGGACCGTCGTGCGCCGGCCGGCCCCCAGGCCCAGCGCACCCTGGACTGGACGGGCGGCGATCGGCTGACCGTCGACATCCCGGGTTCCGTCGTCTTCGTGCAGGGCGCGCCCGCCTCGGTCGTGGCCAAGGGGCGCCAGGATGTGCTGGACAGCCTGACCCTGACCGACGGTCGCCTGGCCTTCGCCGAGGAAAACAGTTGGCGCAGTCTGGACGACGATGATCTGCGCATCACCGTCACCGCGCCGGATGTGTCACGCTTTGAGCTGCGCGGCTCCGGCGACCTCTCGATCCGCGGCTATGACCAGCCGGCGCTGGCGGTCTCCGTCGCCGGCTCGGGCGACGTCGACGCCGCCGGCCGCACCAACCGGGTCGAGGCCAATGTCTCGGGATCGGGCGAGCTGGACCTGGAATATCTTCAGGCCGTCGACGCCCAGGCCTCGGTGGCGGGATCGGGCGATATCGACCTGACCGCGACGGGAACGGTGTCGGCCGCCGTCTCGGGTTCGGGTGACGTTGTCCTGCACCGCCGTCCGGCCAATCTGGCCAGCCAGGTGGCCGGCTCGGGCGACATCCGCGTGGTCGACTGAGTCATCAAGCAGGGGTGCGGGAGTCACACCTCCCGCACCCTCAGGGCCATGCCGGCGGCGATCAGGAAACTGGCGCCGCCGATGACCAGCGCCCAGATGGCCTGCCCGTCGAAGACGCTGCGCAGGATCAGGCCCAGGATGGTGGCGGCGACCAGCTGGGGCACCACGATGAAGATGTTGAAGATGCCCATATAGACGCCCATCTTCCGCCCCGGCACGGCGCCCGAAAGAATGGCGTAGGGCATCGACAGGATCGACGCCCACGCGATGCCCACCCCGATCATCGGCAGCCACAGCAGGCTCGGATCGCGGATGAGAAAGACCCCGACCAGGCCCAGCGCCCCGATGGCCAGGTTCACCGCGTGGGCGCCCCGCCGCCCGATGCGACGGGCGACCACGGGGATGCCAAAGGCCGCCAGCGCCGCCACGCCGTTGTAGATGCCGAACAGCACGCCCACCCAGTCCGCGCCCTGATTGTAGGCGGGCGATGAGGGGTCGGCCGCGCCATAGTGGACCGCCGTCACCGCCGGGGTGGCGTAAATCCACATCGAGAACAGGGCGAACCAGCTGAAAAACTGGACCACCGCCAGATCGCGCATGGTCACGGGCATGCGGAAGACGTCATGGGTGATCTCGCTGAGGCCGTTCTCGCGACCGGCCTGCTGCATCTGGCCGACCACGATCTGCAGCAGCCCGAAGCCGGCCACGAAGCCGAACAGGATGTAGAGCTCCTTTTCGATGTCCAGAGCCGCGACCACCGCCACGCCGACCAGGCCGGCCAGGATCCACAAGGAGCCGCCCTTGAGATAGGCCGACGGGCTGCGCGCTGGGGCCAGGCGCTCGTCGTCGCCGGTGGCCGTGGCGCGGTGGGCCTCGAAGGCTTCCACCTCCGCAGGGCTGTATTCCTTGGTGGTCACGACCGTCCAGAGAACCGCGCCCAGCATCCCCGCCGCGCCGACGTAGTAGGCGATCTTGACCGCGTCGGTGACGCCGCCGCCCCCGACCGCTCCGGTCATGCCGAACCAGTTCGACAGCATCCACGGCAGGCACGACGCGAAGACCGCGCCCAGGCCGATGAAGAAGGTCTGCATGGCGTAGCCCGAGGTGCGCTGCTCGTCGGGCAGATTGTCGCCGACGAAGGCGCGGAAAGGCTCCATGGTGACATTGATGGCCGCGTCCATGATCCACAGCATGGCCGCCGCGAACCACAGGGTCGGCGAATTCGGCATCGCCACCAGCGCCGCCGAGGCGAAGATTGCGCCGAACAGGAAATAGGGCCGCCGCCGGCCCAGCCGCCCCCAGGTCCGGTCCGAGAAATAGCCGACCACGGGTTGGACTATCAGGCCGGTCAGGGGCGCGGCGATCCACAGGATGGCCAGCTGATCGACCTCGGCGCCCAGGGTCTGGAAGATGCGGCTGGTGTTGGCGCTCTGCAGACCAAAAGCGATCTGGATGCCGAAGAAGCCGACGCACATGTTCCAGATGGCGAGGCCCGACAGGCGGGGGCGCAGGCGACGAGCCGGCGCGGCGGTCACGGCCTCGGGCGAGACGCTGGTCATGAGGAGACTCCGGTCGGACGGGCCGCGCGGCGGCGGTCGGCGAGGAAATGGCCATGGTCAGGCAGGCGGGCGACGCCTTGGTCGACCAGGGCGCGGATGTCGGCGAGAAAGCGGTCGCGCTTGTCGGGGGCGATCTGGTCGGCCAGAGCGTGGCGGCCGTCTGGCATCACCCCCTGCCCCACCAGGACCTGCAGCCAGCTGGGCGGCTTGAACAGGTCGGCGGCTTCGTTCGGCAGACTGGCGTTGGCGCGCCAGACAGCCAGTTTGCGCGCCAGGCCGGGTG
>CAXBPJ010000373.1:0-2486 GCA_963977325.1 uncultured Brevundimonas sp.
CCAGCCCCCGGCCGGGGCTGAGCGCCGAGGCGCGCTCGGGCGTGGCGAAGACCTGATCGACGAAGGCCAGGACCTCGGCCGTGGAGCGCCAGGACTGGATCAGCTCCACGGCCTGAAAGCGGCCGCCCGAGCCGGTGATCAGGCGATCATAGGCTTGGCTCTCGGCCAGAAGCCGCTCGGGCGCGGCGCCCTGGAAGGAGAAGATCGACTGTTTCTCGTCGCCGACCACGAAGACGGTGCGGCGGCGCTTCTGTTCGGCCAGGTCGGCGCGGGCTCCGGCGCCGGCGAAGAATTCGGCGGTCAGGGCGCGGGCGATGTCCCACTGCTCGGGCGAAGTGTCCTGGGCCTCGTCGATCAGGATGTGGTCGATGCCGCCGTCCAGCTTGTACAGCACCCAGGCCGCGCCCGGCCCGTCGGTCAGCAACCAGCGGGCGTGGGCGATCAGGTCGGAGAAATCCAACGCCCCGCTCTCGGCCTTGGCGTCCTCATAGGCGCCGGCATAGGCGTGGGCCAGCAGCATGGCGGCCAGGCTGTCCTCGGCCACCGCGACGGCGCGCAGCTTGTCGAGGATCCCGCCGATGCGCGCCTGTTCGTCCGAAAGCCAGTCGCACAGACCAGCCTTCTTCGCCGCCGCGCTCTTGCCGCACCAGGTGGCGAGCGAGCCGGCGCCGGTGAAGAACAGCGAGGTCAGGGCGGCGGCGTCAGGGGCATCGCCGCGCGCGGCCGCCTCGGCGACCGCCAGCATCTGGGCGCCGCGCTTCTGGTCCCCGGCGGCGGAGGCGTTGGCGAGCGCGCGCGCTGCTTCTCGCCAGCGGGCCTCGTCCCAGTCGGGGGCGGCGAAAGTCTCGGCCAGGACGACATCGCGGTCGGCGTCGAGATAGCGTTCGAAGCCGACGATTCGGGCGATGCGGTCGGGCAGGGTCGTGGCGCCGCCGTCGGCGTCGACGAACGCCGCGATGGCGTCGCGTTTCGCCTCGAAGGTCAGGAACATGCCCTCGAAGCTCTTGAAATCCAGCTGACCGGCGAACCGCTCATAGGCGGCGGTGAGGCCGAGCGGATCGTTGTCGAGTGAGGCCTCGGCCACCCGGTCGCGGGCGCGCGCGCGGATGGCGGCGGCCTGAACCTCGTCGATGACGGTGAAGCGCGGCGAGACCCGGGCCTCGACCGGGAAGCGGCGCAGCAGCTGTTCGCAGAAGGCGTGGATGGTCTGGATCTTCAGCCCGCCGGGAGTCTCCAGGGAGCGGGCGAACAAACGGCGGGCGCGTGACAGACGCTCGGCGTCCATTGGCGCGTCATCGCCCTCCAGCTCGCGGAGTTCGGCGGCCAATTTGGCGTCGTCAGCCACGGCCCAGGCGCCGAGTTTCTGATACAGGCGCCGCTGCATCTCCGCCGCGGCCGCCTTGGTGAAGGTCAGGCACAGAATGGCGGCGGGCGCCGATCCGGCCAGCAGCAGTCGCGCCACCCGGTCCACCAGGGTCTTCGTCTTTCCCGACCCCGCATTCGCCATGACGAAGGCGTTCAGCGTCGGGTCGGCGGCGATGGTCTGGGGGTCGCGCGGGACAAGCGTCTCGGTCATTCCTCGACTCCCTCGGCGGCGATCGACCATTCGCGGACGCGGGCCAGATGGTCGTAGTCCGAGACCGACTTCTGGGCGAACTGGGGCGCGGTGCGCGAGCCATAGGCGACGCAGTCGTCAGCGAAGCGTTCGACGCGGGCGACCAGCCCTTGGTAGGCCCGCTCCGCCAAGGCTTCAGCGCCGTCGTCGCAGGAAACGTCGGACACCGGGTCTTTCGCGCCATCGCGGCCGCTGACGGCGACATAGATCAGGCTGTCGGGCGCGGGTGTCCCAAGCCCGGAGAAGGCTCCGCGCGCGGCCATGGCGGCGGTCAGCGGCAGCTGGGCGGCGAAGCCCAGCCGCACCTGTTTCTTGGTCGGCGCCGCGCCGGTCTTGAAGTCGATGACGGTCAGCCGGGTGTCGTGCAGTTCAAGCCGGTCGGCCTTGGCCTCAAGCGTGAAGTGTCCGGCGAGAGTGGGGATGGCCAGTTCGGCGCGCTCCTCGACGAAGACGCGACGGCCGGTCTCGCGGCGCCCGGTTTCGAAGGCGACCATGAATCGCCCGGCGCCCTCAGCCAGGGGGCGTTCACGGGCCAGGGCCGCGCGCGGCATGCCCTCGCGGGTCAGGGCGTCCATATAGAGGTCGGCGAAGCGGCGGACGCCGTCGCGGGCGCCTTCGGTTTCCCACTGGCGGGCGAAGACCTCGATGGCGTGGTGGATGGCCGTGCCTCGGATGCGGGCGTCGACCCGCTCGTCCGGCCGCGACATCTGGCGCAGGTTCAGCACAGAGCGGGCGTAGGTCGCATAGGGGTCGCGCACCCATTCCTCGACACGGGTCACCGACATCTTCATGGGCCGGGCGGCGACGGGCGGTCGCGGCTGGGGACGCGGCGCGGGTCTCAGCGACGGCGGCGGCGCGGCGGGGGCGGCGT
>CAXBPJ010000374.1:0-2463 GCA_963977325.1 uncultured Brevundimonas sp.
CGTGGAGGAAAAGATAGGCCCCGGAGATCGCTCTCCGGGGCCTTCGAAGGTCAGGCTGTCGTCAGCCTCAGACGATCCGACCACTCGCCAGGACAGCCAGCAGCAGCAGCGCCACGATGTTGGTGATCTTGATCATCGGGTTCACCGCCGGGCCGGAGGTGTCCTTATAGGGATCGCCGACCGTGTCGCCGGTGACCGCGGCCTTGTGGGCCTCCGAACCCTTGCCGTGGAGCTCGCCGTTCTTGTCGGTGAAGCCTTCCTCGATCACCTTCTTGGCGTTGTCCCAGGCGCCGCCGCCTGAGGTCATGGAGATGGCCACGAACAGGCCGGTGACGATCACCCCCATCAGCATGGCGCCCACGGCGGCGAAGGCGTTGGCCTTTTCGGGCTGGATCAGCATGACCACGACGAACAGCACGATCGGCGACAGCACCGGCAACAGGCTCGGCACGATCATTTCGCGGATCGCCGCCGAGGTCAGGATGTCGACCGCCTTGCCGTATTCGGGCTTGGTCTGGAAGGTCATGATGCCCGGGTTTTCGCGGAACTGACGCCGCACCTCGGCCACCACGCTCTCGGCCGCCCGGCCCACCGCCATCATCGACATGCCGCCGAACAGGAAGGGCAGCAGCCCCCCGAACAGCAGGCCCACGACGACATAGGGGTTTGACAGGTCGAAGGCGACAACGCCCAGGTCCGCGAAGAACGGATAGGCGTCGGGATTGGACGAGAAGTACCGCAGGTCTTCGGTATAGGCGGCGAACAGCACCAGGGCGCCGAGGCCGGCCGATCCGATGGCATAGCCCTTGGTCACCGCCTTGGTGGTGTTGCCCACGGCGTCCAGCGCGTCGGTCGAGTGGCGCACATCGGCCGGCAGGCCCGCCATCTCGGCGATGCCGCCGGCGTTATCGGTGACCGGGCCGAAGGCGTCCAGCGCCACGATCATGCCCGCCACGCCCAGCATGGTCGTGGTGGCGATGGCGATGCCGAACAGGCCGGCCAGCTGATAGGTGGCGACGATGCCGACGATGATGGTCAGGGCCGGAAGCGCGGTCGATTCCAGCGAGACGGCCAGGCCCTGGATCACATTGGTGCCGTGCCCCGAGACGGAGGCGTTGGCCACCGAGCGCACCGGGCGGAAGTTCGAGCCGGTGTAGTATTCGGTGATCACCACGATGGCGGCCGTGACCGCCAGGCCCACAACGCCGGACCAGAACAGGGCCATCGAACTGATCCCGAGACCACCGACGGTCGTCACCGTGGCCGGAGCCACCGTGTCGACCACGAACCACAAGGCCACGATGGACAGCACGCCGGTGACGATCAGCCCCTGATACAGGGCGCCCATGATGTTGTTGGACTTGCCCAGGCGGACGAAGAAGCTGCCGATGATCGAGGTCACCACGCAGGCGCCGCAGATGGCGAGCGGCAGCAGCATCATCGCCTCGGCCACCGCCGCGTCGCCGCGGAAGAAGATGGCGGCCAGGACCATGGTGGCGACGGTGGTCACCGCATAGGTCTCGAACAGGTCGGCGGCCATGCCGGCGCAGTCGCCGACGTTGTCGCCCACATTGTCGGCGATGGTGGCGGCGTTGCGGGGATCGTCCTCGGGGATACCGGCCTCTACCTTGCCCACCATGTCGCCGCCCACGTCGGCGCCCTTGGTGAAGATGCCGCCGCCCAGACGGGCGAAGATGGAGATCAGCGAGGCGCCGAAGCCCAGGGCCACCAGGCCGTCGATGACCTCACGGCCGACGCGGTCCAGCCCCATCACCTCGGTGAGGATGGCGTAATACCCGGCGACCCCGAGCAGGGCGCCTCCGGCCACGAACATGCCGGTGATGGCGCCCGAGCGGAACGCCAGGTCCAAGCCGCCTGCCAGGCTCTTGGACGCCGCCTGGGCGGTGCGCACATTGGCGCGCACCGAGATCAGCATGCCGGCGAACCCGGCCGCGCCCGACAGCACCGAACCGATCAGGAAACCGGCGGCCGCATAGGGGCCGATCAGGAAGAAGGCGGCGATCAGGATCACGACCCCGACCATGCCGATGGTGATGTACTGCCGGCGAAGGTAGGCGCTGGCCCCCTCCTGGATCGCCGCGGCGATCTCTCTCATCTTGTCGTTGCCGGAGTCGGCCTTCATCAGGGCGGCGGTCTGGATGGCTCCATAGAGCACCCCCAGCGCACCGGCCGCGATGACCAGCCACAGTAATGACGTCATAGCGTTTCCAACCCTATTTCAGCTAAGCGCGCGGCCCCTTGGCGCGGCGGGCTTTTCGCCTCTGTCCGCCTTCCGGTCCCCCCGTGCGCACCGGGCGCCAAGCCGCGCCCCCTCGGGAATTGCGGCGGAAACGTGCCCCATGCGTCCCGATGACGCAATCCCGATGATGCGCCGACGATATCGCGTCGCGCAGCCGAGCCTTCTCCGCGCCGTCACCCTCGGGCTTGACCCGAGTGTCGGAC
>CAXBPJ010000375.1:0-2456 GCA_963977325.1 uncultured Brevundimonas sp.
GCGCCGATCAGGTCGGTCAGTCGGGAGGTTTCGGCGCCGCGCCCCTGTTCGTCGGCACCTTCCTGATCATGATGATCGCCATGCTGGTGGCCGGGCCAATCGGCCTGTTCTCGGCCATCTATCTGTCGGAATACGCCGGACCGCGGCAGCGCTCGATCATCAAGCCGGTGCTGGAGATCCTCGCGGGGGTGCCGACCGTGGTCTACGGCTTCTTCGCCGCCCTGACGGTGGGGCCGGCGCTGCGCGGCTTTTTCAACGGCGTCGGCGCCCAGCTGGCGGGCGGGCCGCTGGATTCGCTGGGCCAGTATCTGATGCTGGTGCAGAACCAGATGGCCCTGGTGGCCGGCGGCGTCATGGGCATCATGCTGATCCCCTTCGTCTCCTCCCTGTCGGACGACATCATCAACGCGGTCCCGCAAAGCCTGCGCGATGGCTCTTACGCCATGGGGGCGACCAAGTCCGAGACGGTCAAGCGGGTGCTGCTTCCCGCCGCCCTGCCGGGCATCGCCGGCGCCTTCCTGCTGGCCGTGTCGCGGGCCATCGGCGAGACCATGATCGTGACCATGGCGGCGGGCCTGGCGGCGCGAATGACGCTGAATCCGCTCGACACCGTGACCACTGTCACCGTCCAGATCGTCACCCTGCTGACCGGCGACCAGGAGTTCGACAGCCCCAAGACCCTGGCCGCCTTTGGCCTCGGCCTGACCCTGTTCATCGTCACCCTGGGGCTGAACATCATCGCCCAGCAGATCGTCCAGCGTTACCGGGAACAGTATGACTGACGCGGCCCTCCCTCCGGCGGTCGCTCCGGCCCGCCCCGCAACCGCCGCCATCCAGAAGCGGCTAAAGGCGCGCTATGCCCGCGAGAAGCGGTTCCGCGCCTATGGCATGGTCGCCATCGGCATCGCCGTGCTGTTCCTGGCGGTGTTGCTGGGGTCGATCGTCAAACAGGGCTATTCCGCCTTCTACACCCACGCGGTGACCGCCGAGGTCCAATCCCGGCGGGGCCAATTATGACCAGCTGATCGCCTCCCAGCAGCTGGCCCAGCTGGGGGTCGCCGACGACGCGCGCGGAACCCGCTCGACCGCCATGCGCGCCCTGTTTTCGCCCGACGCCGGCTTCGGCCTGCGCGCGCGGGTGATCGAGGACCCGTCGCTGATCGGCCAGACGATCGAATTCACCGCCCCCATCGGCGACGACGCCGACCTCTATTTCAAAGACGACATCAGCCGCGACACGCCCGAGGCGCAGCGCCGGCTGAGCGACGAACAACTGGCCTGGCTGGACCGGATGGAGCACACCGGCGCCGTCAGCTCCGGCTTCAATTCTGACTTCTTCACGCGCGGCGACTCGACCCAGCCGGAGCTGGCTGGCGTGCTGGGCGCGGTGATCGGCTCGGCCCTGATGCTGCTGGTCACCGGCTTGCTGGCCATCCCCATCGGCGTCGGCGCCGCCGTTTATCTCGAGGAATTTGCCCGGAAGAACCGGATCACCGCCTTCATCGAGGTGAACATCAACAACCTCGCGGCCGTACCTTCCATCGTTTACGGCCTGCTGGGCCTGGCGGTGTTCATCAACTGGATGCACCTGCCGCGCGCCAGCCCGCTGGTCGGCGGCCTGGTCCTGGCCCTGATGGCGTTGCCGACCATCATCATCGCCACCCGCTCGGCGCTGAAGGCGGTGCCGCCCTCGATCCGCGAGGCCGCCCTGGCCATGGGCGCCAGCCGCACCCAGTCGGTGTTCCACCACGTCCTCCCGCTGGCCATGCCCGGCGTCATGACCGGCGCCATCCTGGCCATGGCCCACGCCCTGGGCGAGACGGCGCCGCTGCTGCTGATCGGCATGGTCAGTTTCACGCCCGGCATCCCCGAGGGCCTGACCGCCCCGTCCGGCGCCCTGCCCGTGCTGGTCTACATCTGGGAGAACGCCTCAGAGCGCGCCTTCCACGAGCGCACCGCCGCCGCCATCCTGGTGCTGCTCGCCTTCATGATCGCGATGAATCTCGTCGCCATCGTCCTTCGGCGGCGCTTCGAACGCCGCTGGTGATCGCATGACCATGAACCCCGACCTCGTCGCCCCCGCTCACGAGCCCCATCAAGGCGACATCAGCCCGCTGGACACCGACCGGCGCCCTCAACACCCGGATGCGCCGGTCCCCACCGTCGTGCACCCTGGCCTGACCGGGCCGATCAAGATCAAGGCGGAGGACGTCTCGGTCTTCTATGGCCAGAAGCAGGCGCTGTTCGATGTGTCGCTGGACATCGCCGACAAGGCGGTAACCGCCTTCATCGGCCCGTCGGGCTGCGGCAAGTCGACGTTCCTGCGCTGCATCAACCGGATGAACGACACCATCCCGTCGGCGCGGGTCGAGGGCAGGATCGCCATCGACGACCAGGACATCACCGACCGCGACATCGATCCGGTGCTGCTGCGGGCCCGCGTGGGCATGGTGTTC
>CAXBPJ010000376.1:0-2453 GCA_963977325.1 uncultured Brevundimonas sp.
CGAAATGATCGCGGACCAGATCGATGACGAGCCCGAGGCGCGCCTGACGCTGGATCCCGATCAGGGCGAGGCCCTGGCCTGGCTGTATCAGCACGGCCGCGTCACCTTCCGCGACACCGACGCGGAGGGCCGGACCCATCTGGAAGTTCGGTTGGCGCCCGCCCAGTTGGGCCGTTTCGAGCGCCAGTGGCCGGGCGTGGAGCTTCGCTGAGCCTCAGACCTCTATCGACACCACGGCCATCGCCGCCAGGCCTTCCTCGCGTCCGGTGAAGCCGAGCCGTTCGGAGGTGGTGGCCTTGACGCTGACGGCGTCCAGCGGCGCGCCGAGAAGGTCGGCGAGGCGTTGCCGCATGGCCAAGCGGTGGGGGCCGATCTTGGGGCGTTCGCAGATCAGGGTGACATCGACGTTGACGATCTCGCCGCCGCGCGCGCGAAGCATCTCGACAGCGTGGAGCAGGAAACGATTCGAGGCCGCGCCCTTCCACTGCGGGTCCGACGGCGGGAAATGGTCGCCGATGTCGCCTTCGCCCAGGGCGCCGAACAGCGCGTCGGTCAGGGCGTGGAGACCGGCGTCGGCGTCGGAATGGCCGACGAGCGCCCGGGTGTGGGGGATGGCCACGCCGCACAGCCAGACGGTGTCGCCGGGCCCGAACGCGTGAACGTCATAGCCCTGGCCGATGCGGCTGCGGCGGCGCGATGAAGGGGCGATCAGAGCCTCGGCCACGGCGAAATCCTCGGGGTATGTGAGCTTCATCAGGCGCGGATCGCCGGGAATCAGCGCCACGGAAAGACCGGCGGCCTCAGCGACCTGGGCCTCGTCCGTGGGAGGCTCGGCGCCTTCCCAGAGCGCATAGGCGGATTGCAGGGCGCCGGGTCGGAAGGCCTGGGGGGTCTGGGCGCGGTGCAGGGCCTCGCGCGGTTCGGTCGAGACGACGCGGCCGCTCTCGGCGCGTTTGAGGGTGTCAGGCACGGGCAGGGCGGGCAGGGCCGCGTCACTGTCGGCCAAGACTTCCAACAGCCGTTCGATCACCGGGCGGTCCAGCAGCGGGCGGGCGGCGTCGTGGACCAGCAGCGGCAGATCGGGCCGGCCCAGGGCGGCCATGCCGGCGCGGACCGAGGCGGCGCGGTCGGCCCCGCCTTCCACGGCGGTCCAGCCTTTGAGGCCGGCCAGGGCCTGTTCGGCGCGCTTGACCTCGCCGGGCGGAACGACGACGACCACCTCGGTCGCACCGGCGTCCAGCAGCGCGCCGACCGACCAGGACAGCACGGGACGGCCGCCCAGGTCGCGCCACTGTTTGGGGCCGCCCGACCGGCTGCCAGAGCCCGCCGCCGCCACGATCGCCGAGAATTCCATGCGTCGCCTTCTAGATGCCAGACTTGAGCTTGACGAGGGCGGGATGGATCACGGCCTGACCATAGGCGATGTGCGGGTACCCGGGCGGGTGCTGATGGCGCCGATGACCGGCGTCACCGACCTGCCGTTCCGGCGCGTCGCCTCGCGCCTGGGCGCGCCCTATGTCGCGACCGAGATGGTGGCGGCGGCCGAGCTGCTGCGCGCGCGGCCGGACGTGGTTCGGCGCGCGGCCGTGGGTGACGGCCTGCCCCTGACGGTGATCCAGCTTGTCGGGCGCGATCCGGGCAAGATGGCCAAGGGGGCGGCGGTCGCAGAGCGGGCCGGCGCGGACATCATCGATCTGAACTACGGCTGTCCCGCCAAGGAGGTGACGGGCGTGGCCTCGGGATCGGCCCTGATGCGCGACCTGGACCTGGCCTGCGCCATTATCGGGCGGGTGGTCGAGGCGACGACGCGGCCGGTGACGGTGAAGATGCGGCTGGGCTGGGACGACACCTCGAGGAACGCGGCCGAGCTGGCGCGGCGAGCCGAGGCTCTGGGCGTTCGAGCGGTAACGGTGCATGGCCGCACCCGCCAGCAATTCTACACGGGGGCCGCCGACTGGGACGCGGTGGCCGAGGTCAAGGCGGCGGTGTCTATCCCGGTCATCGTCAACGGCGATATCACCACGCCGGACGCGGCGCGCGAGGCGCTGGCGCGGTCGGGCGCGGACGGGCTGATGCTGGGGCGCGGCGTCTATGGCCGGCCCTGGCTGGCCGCGCGTCTGGAAAGGGCGTTGCGGGGCGAGGCTCAGCCTCTGGAACCGGACGCCGAGGAACGCCTGGCCATCGTGATTGAGCATTTCCGCCAGGCCCTGGCCTTCTATGGCGAGCGCCTGGGGCTGAAGATGTTCCGCAAGCATCTGGGCTGGTATGTCGAACAGGCCCCTTGGCCGGCCGATCCCCTGGAGCGACGCCGGGAGAAGGCGCGGCTGTGCCGGCTCGAGACCCCGGCGGAGGTCGAGGCCGATCTGGCGGCTCTCTGGCGTCCGGAAGTGGATCGCGACGTTTCGGCCACAAGTGTGTTGAACCCGGGCCACACCCGCGCCATAGCTGGAGGC
>CAXBPJ010000377.1:0-2439 GCA_963977325.1 uncultured Brevundimonas sp.
CGGCTGGGCCGCCGCCCGGGCGGCGGCTTCCAGTTCCGGGCCGATATCGACCGCCAGCACCGCGTCCGGCGTGGCCTGAAACAGCTCCAGGGCGGAGTCGCCGCTCAGCAACCTGTCAGCCGCAATACCGTAGCGCGCCTGCATCAATGGCCAGAAGGCGGCGAGGTCAGCCTCCTCGAAGGCGAAGGGACGCGGCGCCAGGGCGGCGAGATCGGTCAGGGGCGTCTCGCCCCGGACGGCGAGGGCGCGGGCGTCCTTCTGGAAGAAGGCGGCGACGGCCCGGACCGGCGCCCCGCCACTGCGGAGATTCAGCAGGGCCTGGCTGTCGGATCCCAGCGCCAGCTCGGCCGTCCCGGCCGCCAGCCGCTGGGCAGCGCCCGGCTGGACCCCGCCAGAGATCGGCTCGACGGTCAGATTGCGACGCGCATACAGGCCGTCGGCCATGGCCTGGAACAGGCCGCCGTGCAGGGCGCTGGGCCGCGCGTCCAGCGCCACGCGCAGACGGACCCGCGCCGTCTCGGCCGGCGGCTCCGGATCGCGCGAGCAGGCGGCCAGTCCGGCCACACCCAGCCCCATGGCCGCGGACACCAGGGCGCGACGGCTGATCCGACCTGTCCGATTCCCGCGCCGCTGCATGACGGCAACCTAGGCGGCCCGGCGGGCGGTGAAAAGCGGGTGGGATGTCGGGAAGAGCGGGACCCGAATTGAGCGGGGGGACGCCGAGGGTTCCGGCCGAAGCCGTCTTCCTCTGCGTCCCCCCGCCAAGTCCGGGTTGGACTTGGCCGTTGAGGTTCAGAACCCTGGCCTTCACATCGACGGGCGAACCCGGCGAAGGTCGGCTGTATTCTGGCGACTCCTGGCTTCAGGCGTTCCGTGGCGCTGGGCCACGTCGTCCTGAAGTCCCGGCCTGGTTCCCCTGTCCCATCCGGCCGAAGCCATCCGGATCAGAAGCCTGGGCCCTGTCTGGTCGCCTGGACCGGTCCGAAGACCGCCCTTGGCGCCCTGATCAGAGAGCCGGACCGGTTCGCCTTGAGCCCCGGGTCTCCCCGGTTTTCCGCGCCGCCGTGTCCCTCGGCCCGTTGGCGTTCCGACGAAATCGGCTACTGGGCAAGCGCCCGAATCTCCGCGCCTGGGCGCCGGATCGGGAGAGCCGGTGGATAAGCCTGTGAATGGCGGTGGACGGAGGAAAATTCCGTCAGGAATTCCTCATCTTCGGATATCCACAGGTTTCAGACTGCTAAGCGCGGGACGCCGCCGCGACGCCCGCTATCGCCGACGCGCTGTTCGCTTACGGGCCCAGATGATGATCCCGGTGATCGACAGGCCCGCGGTGGCGAGCCCGGCGAGGAAGATCAAAATGCGGGTGGGCATGCCCAGAATCTGACCGGAATGAAGCGGCAACTGGGCCTGGGCGAAGATGTCGCCGAGGCCGGCCTGATAGGGCTCGCCGAAGGAAACGCCGTAGCCGCCGATCTCGGCCGCGTAATAGAGACCCGAAGCGCGCTGCTCGGCAGGGATGTCAGCGAGGTCGCGGGCGCGGGCGATGGCCTCATCAAAGCCGAAGGCCGGGACGGTCGGATTCCGATAGTCCATCGGCTGGTGCTCGAACTCATTCTCCGAGATCGGGGAAAAGACCGAAACCACCGGCTCGAACACCTCGTGCTCCAGGTTGAAGCTGATGCTGGTCACCGCGAGGGTGGCCAGGACGCCCCACAGCCACAGCCCGCCCGCCCGGTGCAGGTCGAGATTGCGCCGGGTGGAGGAGGCGCGGGGCTTCAGCGTCCAGGCGGTCTTCCATTTGGACAAAAAGGCGCGCGGCCCCTTGGCTCCTTTCGGCAGGGTCAGATAGGCGCCGACGAAACAGTCGAACAGCCAGACGATCGCCACCCCGCCCAAGAGCCAGGTCCCCCAGAGGCCCGGGAGCGACAGGGTGCGGTGGAACATGTCGATGAAGGGGATCAGCTCGGCCCTGTCGAGGGTGGGTGGGCCGTAGCGGCGGGTCCCGTTGATCTCGCCGGTGACCGGATCGACGAACATCTGGTTGTAGCCGAGATCGTATGGGGCGCCGGTGGTCGGGTCGATCTTCGGGTCGACCCAGACGTCGAGACCCAGGTCGGGCTCCAGAGGAATCCAGCGGGCGCGAGCGCGAGGGTCGTGGGCCTCGACCCGGGCGGCGATTTCGGAGGCGGAAAGGGCCGGGCCCTCGGCCGTCACGGCCCAGAGCTGGGGATTCAGCCAGGCGTCGATCTCGCGCTGGAAGACCAGGATCGAGCCGGTCAGGCCCGACAGGATCAGGAAACCCGCCAGGGCCAGGCCGACATAGCGGTGGACCAGGGTGGCCAGGCGTCGGGGATCGAAGCGGGCGAAGGGGCGGAGGCGGGCGTCTCCCTCCCCTTCATGGGGAGGGTGGCCCCGAAGGCCGGGTGGGGTTCGTATGGG
>CAXBPJ010000378.1:0-2426 GCA_963977325.1 uncultured Brevundimonas sp.
CACCGAGCGTGACTTGCCGCCCGGGACGCCGGCGCAGATCGAGATGGCCCGGGTGGGGCGGGCCGCCGCCGCCTGACCGCGTCTTGACCCCCCTCACTCGGGCGCCTAGCTGACTGGTCTTCCCCGACCGACCCCGAGGCCCGCCGTGACCGACGCCGACCCCACTCGCGACTTCATCGCAAGCACCGTGGCCCAGAACGGCGTGGTGCTGTTCATGAAGGGCACGCCGGACGCGCCGCGATGCGGTTTCTCGGCGCTGGCTGTCCAGATTCTGGATCACATCGGCGCGCCCTTCGTCGGCGTGGACGTGCTGCAGTCCGAGGCGCTGCGTGAGGGCGTCAAGGCCTATACCGACTGGCCGACCATCCCCCAGCTGTATGTGAAGGGCGAGTTCATCGGCGGCTCGGACATCGTGCGCGAGATGTTCCAGGCCGGCGAACTGCACCAGCTGATGGCCGACAAGGGCGTGCTGGCCGAGGGCGGCGAGGCCTGATGCCCCGCCCGGCGCTGATCCCGCCGGACGACCGGGAGGTGTTCGAGGCGCCGCTGACCGTCCGCCCCGAGCACATCGACGAGAACGGCCACGTCAACAATGTCGTCTATGTCGGCTGGCTTCAGGAGGCCGGGACCGCCCACTGGCGCGCCAGATTCTCCGCAGAAGATCAGGCCCGCTGGTCCTGGGTCGCCCTGAGGCACGAGATCGACTATCTGCGCCCGATCTCGCCGGATGCCCAAGGTGTGGTCGCCCGCACCTGGGTCGGCCAGCCGCGCGGACCCCGCTTCGACCGCTTCGTCAGGATCGAGGACGGCCAGGGGCGCCTGTGCGCCCAGGGGGTGTCGGAGTGGTGCCTGGTCACGGCCGATGCGATGCGGCCGACGCGGATTCCCGCGGAGATGCTGGGCCCATTCGAGCGCTGAGCCTCAGCCCTCGGCGTCCTCGTCGGGGCCGAGCAGATAGGGGTTGTTGATCTCGATGTGGTCGTCGGCGCTGAGGCCGAGTTCCTCCAGCGAATAGATAACATCCACGCCCTCGAGCTGCACGTTCGAGCAGCGGTCGTCCTTCATACGCCTGAGGGTGATCAGGGCGCTGTCACCCACGCGCCGGACGACGGGCTGAATGTCGTCCTTGCCGGTGCAGCCGTTCGACGTGACGCGGAAGATGGCCTGGTTCGAGCTGACCGCAGCGGCGTAGATCGGCTCCAACGCACCGGGCATGGAGACGGCCGCCGAGATGGGCGGCGGCGGCGGCGAGAAGGCCGCATCCTGCCGCAGCGAGCCGCAGGCGCCGAGGCCGAGGCTCAGCGCGCCCAGAGTCGCGATCGTGGCGAGCGCCCGCATGCCGTGGCCCCCTTCGCCCGTGAGAATCTCCCGCATCATGCGCGCCTTTCCCCCGAAATGCACGATCTGGCGGTGAAAAAGGAAAAGGGCTCCGGTTGCCCGAAGCCCTTCCCGATCACCGCGCTCAAGCAGCGAGCGACGGGGTCGCTCGCGATAGCGCAAATCAGCGTCCGTCAGGACGCGTAGTATTCCACCACCAGGTTCGGCTCCATCTTCACCGGGAACGGCACGTCGGCCAGTTCCGGGACGCGGACGTAACGGATCGAGAAGCCGCGGTCGCCCAGCTCCAGATAGTCCGGGATGTCACGCTCCGACGACTGCTGGGCTTCCAGCACCAGCGCCATGTTGCGGGACTTTTCCTTGACCTCGACGACGTCGCCGGTCTTCACGCGGTAGGAGGCGATGTCGACCTTCTTGCCGTTGACGGTGACGTGGCCGTGGCTGACGAACTGGCGGGCGGCCCAGACGGTGGGCACGAACTTGGCGCGATAGACGATGGCGTCCAGGCGCGATTCCAGCAGGCCGATCAGGTTCTCGGAGGTGTTGCCCTTGCGGCGGGCGGCCTCGTCATAGGTCTTGGCGAACTGCTTTTCGGTGATGTTGCCGTAGTAGCCCTTGAGCTTCTGCTTGGCCTTCAGCTGCAGGCCGTAGTCGGAAACCTTGGACTTGCGGCGCTGGCCGTGCTGGCCGGGGCCGTAGCTGCGCTTGTTGACCGGGGATTTCGAACGGCCCCAGAGGTTTTCACCCATGGCCCGGTCGAGTTTATACTTGGCGCTATGGCGCTTGGACATGTGCTGCTCTCAATGCTGATGCGGCCCGGCGCCCCCGGTATTGGGAGCACGATCTCAACGGCGGTCCACGCATCATCCGTCATACGACGCGCCCCAAACCTTGCGGCCGGGGCGTGAAGGCGGGGCTTATGGCCAAACGGTCCCGGAAAGTCAACGCCGATGGGCTCAGGCCGCCTCGGCGACCTTTGCTAGGGTCGGCGCTTCTCGGCTGGGACGGCCGAGCAGATAGCCCTGCACCTCGTCGCACCCCTCCTCGCGCAGGAATGACAGCTGGGCGTCGGTCTCAACGCCCTCGGC
>CAXBPJ010000379.1:0-2415 GCA_963977325.1 uncultured Brevundimonas sp.
GGCCAACGGCGACGTTTGCTCCTGCGCGCGTCTGCCGCTAGAAGGCGCGCCTTCCTTTCCTCGACCCATCCGAGCTTCGTCGCCTCATGCAGACCACCCAGCTTCCGACCGATGCCTCTCTGAGCGGCAATGTGCTGTTCTATTCCAAGCCCGAGCCGCTGAGCCCGGAAGCTCACGGCAAGCTGGGCGTCAACGCTCTGGATAACCCTTACGCCTTCGTCGGCCAGACCAACATGGTGCCTCTGACCGTAACCGAATTCGCGCCGGCGGCGCTGAACTATCCGGTGGTGTTCCTGGGCGATGCGCGCGCGCCGGTGGCCATCATGGGCCTGAACCAGAACACCAACCTGTTCGTGGAGGCCAACGGCGCCTACCGGGCCGACGCCTATCTGCCGGCCTTCGTGCGCCGCTATCCCTTCGTCTTCGCCACCCAGGAAGACCAGGGCCGCATGGTGCTGTGCATCGACCGCGCCGCGCCGATGGTGTCCGAGGGCGGAGAGACCGCCCTGTTCGCCGGTGGCAAGCCGACCCCCTTCACCGAGAACGCCATGAAGTTCTGCACGGACTTCGAGCAGGAGCGTCGTCGTACGGAAAGCTTCGTCAAGCTGCTTCAGGAGCATGACCTGCTGACGGTGCGCGAATTCAACTACACGCCACGCAATGCCGATGGATCGGCCGGTCAGCCCCAGAAGGTCGCCGAGTTCTACGGCGTCTCGGAAGAGAAGCTGAACGCGCTGTCCGCCGACACCTTCAAGACGCTGCGGGATAACGGCGCTCTGGGCCAGATCTATGCGCATCTGATGTCGCTGCAGAACTGGGACCGGCTGATCGTCGCGGCCATGGACCGCGCCCAGCGCGAACAGCCCGCCGCCAACGCCTGAGGTTCGCGCGGCGGCTAGCGCCGCGCGAACAGCACCCGGGTCAGGCAGGAGAAGACCAGACGGCCGTCCTCGTCCAGCAGGTCGTGCTGGGCGATGACGATGCCCTTCTGATCGCCGACCGGATCCTTGCCCATCACCGTCATCCGCCCGCGCAGCAATTCGCCTGCGGGCGGATTTCGGTTGAACCTCAGGGCATCGACGGCGAGCGACTTAGTCTGGGCCATGCCGCCGGCCCGATCCGCCGCCAGTCGTTGCCACAGGGCGAAGATTAGGGCGTCTGGCGCGCCGTTCTCGACATCCCAGGCCGGGGCGAACTTCTCGCAGAACAGGGCGAGGGCGGCCGCATCCACCGCGCACGCGCCGAGCGGCACCACTTGGCCGATCGCCAGATCCTCGAAATGCAGCCGCTCGTCGCTCACCCTTCCGGCTCCTCGGACACCCGGACCAGCAGCTTGCCGTCGTGGTCGCCGGTGAAGAGCCGGTTCAGACTGCCGACGGCGCCCTCCAGCCCCTCGTCGACATGCACCTTCCATTTCACCCGACCGTCGGCCAGCCAAGGGCCCATCTCGGCCACCATCTCGCGGGCCCGAGCGGCGTAGTCCAGCACCAGGAAGCCCTGGATGTTCAGCCGGTGGGTGATGATCCGGCCAAAGTTCGGGGCCGGCGGCATGCGGGTCGCGTTGTAGCTCGAGATCAGGCCGCAGACAGCCATGCGACCATGCGTCTTCAGCCGGTTGAACACGGCGATCATGATATCGCCGCCGACATTCTCGAAGTTCATTTCGACGCCGTCGGGGGCCAGCCGGTCCAGCGCGGCGCCGACGTCCTCGTTCTTGTAATCGATAGCCGCGTCGAACCCGAGGTCGTCGGTCAGCCAGGCGCATTTCTCCGGTCCGCCGGCGATGCCGATAACCCGCGCGCCCTTTTCCTTGGCCACCTGACCGGCGATCGAGCCGACGGCGCCTGCCGCCGCCGAGATCACCAGCGTCTCGCCGGCCTGGGGCTTCAGAACGTCGGTGACACCGAAATAGGCGGTCAGGCCGGTCATGCCGAGCACGCTGAGGTTCGCGGTCAGCGGCAGGCCCGGCGCGCGGTGCACGGGCCGAAGCCCTTCGGCGGAAACCACGGCGTAGTCCGCCCAACCACCGGACAGCGGCGTGACCACATCGCCCGGTTTGAACCGCTCGGCCCGGCTTTCCTCCACCACGCCCAGCGTCAGTCCCCGCATCACCTCGCCCAGGCCCACAGGCGGCAGGTAGCCCTCTGCGTCGTTCATCCAGGTGCGGTTGGTCGGATCCAAAGACAGGTAGACGGTGCGGACCAGTACCTCGTTTTCGGCCAGGTCGGGAACGGCGCTCTCGACCAGTTCGAGGTCACCATCCTGGATCATGCCCTTGGGCCGCTGGCGCAGCACCCACTGCCGATTGGTCCGAGCCATGGTCGCCTCCCGCGAGGTCCATCCTGATGACGAACCCATTCACTCTTGAGCGAGGGTCGCCGTCCTGTCGAGCCCGCGGAAAGAAACGGCGGCGGG
>CAXBPJ010000380.1:0-2399 GCA_963977325.1 uncultured Brevundimonas sp.
TGACCTGGCCCGTCACCCAAAGGACTGGGTCCCCGCCTTCGCGGGGATGAGCGGAAGGGAAGCTCATTGCGCCCCGATCCGGCGCAAAACCTGCTCGACGTGGGCGATCGGCACATCCGGCAGGATGCCGTGGCCGAGATTGAAAATCCATGGACCCTGGCCCCAGGCCTCCATCAGCTGATCGACGCGGGCGTCCAGGGCCGGGCCGCCGGCGCGCAGCAGCAGGGGATCGAGCGCGCCCTGGATGGGCCGGATCGCCTGCACACGGCGGCCGACCGCCAGCGGACAGGCGGTGTCCAGCGCCACGGCCTCGACGTCGATGGCGTGGGCATAGTCCTCGGCCAGAGCCGCCCCGCCGCGC
Organism: uncultured Brevundimonas sp.; assembly: GCA_963977325.1. GTDB lineage: Bacteria > Pseudomonadota > Alphaproteobacteria > Caulobacterales > Caulobacteraceae > Brevundimonas. The sequence goes on from CAXBPJ010000380.1 coordinate 362, forward strand.
GGAAAGCCGATGAGGGGGACGGTCACGCCCAGCTCCCGCACCCGTGCCACCAGCGCCTTGTGCGGTCGCATGACCAGGCGCTGGAACAGGTCGTCGGGCAGACCCTCGGCCCAGCTCTCGAAAATCTTCAGCACCTGGGCCCCGGCGTCGGCCTGCATCTTCAGATAATGGGCGGTGGCCTCGACCAGGATGTCGAGCAGGGCGTCGACCTGATCGGCCTGGCTATAGGCATAGGTCCGGGCCTGAGCCCGCTCGCCCTTGCCGATGGTGCGGGCCTCGCCGTCCAGCATATAGGTCGCCACGGTCCAGGGCGCGCCGGCGAAGCCGATAAGCGCGCGCTCGGGCTCGAGGGCCGCGCGCACGCGGCTGAGGGTCTCGCCGACGGGCGATAGGGCCTGGCCGGCCTCGGCGGTACATTCGCGCATGCTGTCGAGCGAGGGCAGGGCGCCGAGCCTCGGTCCCTCGCCGGCCTCGAACCAGACCTTCTGGCCCAAGGCGCCGGGGATCAGCAGGATGTCGGCGAAGACGATGGCGGCGTCGAAGCCGAAGCGCCGCATGGGCTGCAGCGTCGCCTCGGCAGCCATCTCCGGGTTCAGGCAGAAGGCGATGAAGTCCGGCGCCTGGGCGCGCAGGGCGCGGTACTCGGGCAGATAGCGTCCCGCCTGACGCATGAACCAGACCGGCGGCCGGCCGGTCGTTTGGCCCCGAAGGACGGAGAGCAGGCGCGGTTCCACGGAGGGCATGATCGCGACTTAGGCGACGGGACGAGGCGTCTCAATCCTTCTTCTAGAAAGAAGAATCTCGAAAAGGTTGGAGTGGTGGTTGGGTAGGGGCGAAACGGGCGCCGTTTTCGCGGTCAGACCCGCAGCGGACAGGGTCATACTGAGAACATTCCGACGGAAAGGTCGACACAGCGGAGGACTGGGAGTCCTGGGGAGAGGCGGCGATTCCAGCGCCAAATCAGCGCCATACCGGCATCATCCCGACGTGAAGAGACCGCGACCGCGTTAACCTCCGCTTAACTTCTCCCCAGCGGGGCGCCAAGCGTCATCACCCTGTCGAAAACCCCACCGTTCGGCGCCAGTTCGGCGCCCGTCATCCTCGGTGGATGCGTCGGCGCGGCCGCCGCGCTAGAAGATGCCCATGATCCATCCCGAGCCCGCTCCCGAGGTTGTCCCCCGAACGGCGCCCGTTGTCGGGGGACAAGCCCGATGAGTCCCGGCGCGGTTCGGCCCGCCACCTATTTTCACGTCCATCTTGTCTCCGACTCGACCGGCGAGACGCTGAACTCCATGGCCAAGGCGGTGATCGCTCGCTTCGACGGGGTCATCCCCATTGAGCACATCTACGCCCTGGTGCGCTCGGAGCGGCAGCTGGAGCGGGTGCTGGAGGAGATCGCCGCCGCGCCCGGCGTGGTTCTGCACACCCTGGTCGATCGCGATCTCCGGACCGCGCTGGAGGAGGGCTGCCGCCAGCTGGACATGCCCCAGATCGGGGCGCTCGATCCGCTGGTGGGGGCGCTCAGCCGCTATCTCGGAGCCGCCATCTCGAGCCGGGTCGGGGCGCAGCACACCCTGGACCACGACTATTTCAACCGCATCGGCGCGCTCGACTTCGCCATCGCCCACGACGATGGCCAGGGGCACGCGGAACTGGGCCATGCCGACGTCATCCTAGTGGGGGTCAGCCGCACCTCCAAGACGCCCACCTGCATCTATCTGGCCAACCGCGGCGTGAGGGCGGCCAATATCCCGCTGGTTCCTGGCCACGACCCATCCGATCGTCTGGCGGGATTGAAGGGCCCGCTGGTCGTGGGCCTTCTGGTCTCGCCGGATCGGCTGATCCAGATCCGTCGCAACCGGCTTACCGGGCTGGGGGCCGGCGACGACAGCGATTATGTCGATCTGGACGCGGTGCGCGACGAGACCATCCGGGCGCGCCGCCTGTTCGAGCGCCATGGCTGGCCGACCATCGACGTCACCCGCCGCTCGGTCGAGGAGACGGCGGCGGCGGTGATCAACCTGCTGAACGAAAGGCG
>CAXBPJ010000381.1:0-2377 GCA_963977325.1 uncultured Brevundimonas sp.
CGATGAACATGGCGACGGCGGTGAGGGCGAAATTGCCTCCGGGCAGCAGGGTCGCGCCGAAATAGAGACCGGCGAAGATCAGGCTGGCGACGATCAGCGCCGGCGCCTTGCCGATCCGGTTGGCCAGCCGCGCCCAGATCGGCGCGCCGACCAGGCCGCCGATGAAATAGAGCAGCATGAAGATCGAGGCCTCGGCCCGGTCGTAGCCCTTGATCTGATCGAAGAAGAAGAACAGCAGCGAGCCGGTGATGCCGGGCGCGATACCGAGCAGCAGGTCGGCCGCGAGCAGGCGCGACACGGTCGGTCGCTTCAGCAGGTCGATGTAGGCGCGGAAGCCGCCGTGGGCGCCATCGGTGACGGTGACCGGCTCGGGCACTTTCAGAACCGCCAGGCCGATGGTCATGGGCAGGAGGGCGATGATCACCCAGCCCATGATGTGGACGCCCGCCACATAGTCGCCGACGCCCAGCTGAACTACGGCGGCGGGCAGGATCAGAATGCCGATGACACCGATGATGTTGAACGCCTGCCACCAGGCGTAGACGCGGCTGCGCTGATCGTATTCCGGGGCGAGGACGCTGGCCCAGCCAAGCTGACCCAGAGTGCCGACCGAGAAGCCGAGATAGAGCACCAGCAGCCACAGGAAGAGATAGCCGGGCCCGGCGCCGGGCTTGACCAGCACGAACATCATCAGGGCGGCCAGCATCAGCACCGGCGCCGACGCGATCATCCAGGGGCGATAGCGGCCGAGGCGCGTGCGGGTGCGGTCCATAGCCGCGCCGATGAAGGGGTCGGCGACGATGTCGATCGCCCGCACGGCCATGAACATGTAGCCGACCATGGCGATGTCGATGCCGACGTGGCTGGCGTAGAATTCCGGCAGGGTGACGGGCAGGGCCACCCCGAAGGCCGCCAGCGGCAGGCAGACCAGGGAGAAGGTCGCCAGGGTGAAGTTGGAGCGGCGCTGGGTCGGCGGGGCGGCGGTCATCGGGTGCTCGGTCGGTCCCTGCGGCGGCGAGTCGCCGTCCTCGCCACCATGCCGCGTCCGCGTCGCTCGCGCGAGCGTGTCCGCGAGGCCTCTTGCCGGAAGGGGCCGGGGGACGGCACCCTCCGGCGATGAAAACATGGATGACTCGCTGGATCGCCGCCGCTGTCGGTTTGCTGAGCCTGGCCCTGGCGGAACATGTCGCGGCCCAGTCGCGCGCGCCGAACGCCGCCGAGGTCTGTCATCTGGACGATGCGGCCTGGGACGCCGTCGCCCTGGTCAACGCCCAGTCGATCGACCGGCTGGAGTGGGCGCCGTTCGGGACGCCGGAGTGGGGCTGGGACACCTACCTGCCGCTGATGCAGCGCGAGCTGGGCACCCGTTGCGCTGCGCAGTCTGCGGTCTTCGCCCAGCGTCTGGCGGCATGGCAGCAGCGCTACGCCCTGCCGGCCACCGGCGTGTTCGGGCCGGCTGAGTTCGAGGTGCTGAAGGGCGTGTTGCAGGAGCGCCGGCCGTTCCTGATGGCCCGGGTGCGCGGCGAATGCCCCGAGCCGCCGCCGATCAGCCAGCTGGCCTATCTGACGGTTCAGGAGGAGGCGGCGGACCGGCTGACCCGCCTGCTCAGGCGCGACACCTTGGACGCCTGGCGCCGCATGGTCGCCACGGCGCGCGCCGAGGTTCCGGCGCTGGCCGGCAACACCGAGTTTCTGCAGATCGTCTCGGGCTGGCGCGATCCGGTCGAGGACGCGGCGCGGTGCGCTCAGGACGGCAATTGCGACGGCCTGAGACGGGCGGAGTGCTCAGCGCACCGCACAGGCGCGGCGGTCGATCTCTATGTCGGGCATCTGACCGGCATGGGTGTGGTGTCGACCGAGCCGGCCAGCCGGCATTTCATGTCGCACAGCCCGGCCTATCTGTGGCTGGTGAGCAATGCCCACCGGTTCGGCTTCGTCCCCTATCTCTATGAGCCCTGGCACTGGGAGTATGTCGGGGAGCCGGCCGGGTGAGGGTGCGCGGCCTGACCGAGGGCGAGCGGGCGCTGGCGGCCGAGAGCTTCGGGCCCGCGCTGGCGCTGGACCGCGTTCGCCTGCTGGCGGCGCCGTGGCCGGTGGTTCGGGCCTTCGTTCCGGGGCGGTGGTTCGGCCGCGACTGGATCGTGTGGCCGGAGCGCGGTCTGCCGGAAGATTTCACGGCCGCGCCGCTGAAGCAGCAGGCGGTGCTGATCCATGAGCTGGTCCACGTCTGGCAGGCCCAGAAGGGCGTCAATCTGCTGACCGGCAAGCTGAGGGCCGGGGATCGCCCGGCCTCCTACGCCTATCCGCTGGACGATGGCTGTCTGTGGGAGGGGCTGAACATCGAGCAGCAGGCCATGGTGGTCGAGCACCGCTTTCT
>CAXBPJ010000382.1:0-2368 GCA_963977325.1 uncultured Brevundimonas sp.
GGGTCGCGCCACCATCAAGAGCGGTCGTGGTCGGGTGACGTCCACCGACTGAGTGAGCGATCGGCGGTTGCCAGACATGCTATTCGCGCGCACTCTCCTGTCCGCAACCGGAGACCTTCGATGATCCTGGAACTGATCGCCGCCCTGACCCTGGTGCAGGCCCCGCAGAACAACGACAACGCCGGCGGCCGCGCGCCCGAGGCTCAACCCGAGCCGACGGAACAGGTCGAGGAGCAGCCGCGCCGCGTCTGCCGCTATGAGCGCACCATCGGCTCGTCGATGCAGCGCCGGGTCTGCACCAATGAGCGTCAGGAGCGCCGCAGCGTCAGCAACATGCACTCGACCTGGGAGGCGCAGAGCGGTCTGCGTCGCCTGCAGGGCTCGCGTCTCCCCGACGGCAGCTGATCGCTCAGGCGGCCGGGCGGAACACTAAACCCTGGATGATCTCCTGGTCGTCCAGGGCGATAAACCAGTCCGTCTGACCGTTGGCGAAGATCACGCGGAAATGCTCGGCGCCCTGCATGGGGCCGCGATACTCGATGTCCTGAATCTCGCCATAGGCGGTCAGGGCCGGGCCGATATTGGCCTGCTGGGCGCGGACGGCCTCGGCCAGCTGGGGCGCCATCCGGTCGAAAGGCGGCGTCCCGGCCTGCATCTGGCGGATGGTCTCGTTCAGCACCTCGGCGGAGCGCCGCACCTGAGGCGTTGGTTCGGGGGCGGCCATCTCGGTCTCCTCGACGGTCTCGGGCGCGGTCAGCACCGGTACGTCCTGTGCCCGGGCCGCGGGCGTGTCGAGCAGCGCCAGGATGGCGACGGCCGGCGCGATCAGGCCGAGAGGCAGAAAGTTCATGGTCGATCTCCGCGAGGGGCTTTGAGGCACGATCGGTCAGGTCAGGGTCAGAATAAGGGCCGTCGCCGAAATCGCCAGCGACGCCGTGAGAACAACCGTCGCCCAACCGGGCAGACGCGGCCGTTCGACCACGACCGTCTGCGGCGCGTGCGGTTCCTGGGCCCAGCGTGACAGCGCTTTGAGGGTGGCGCGCGCCTCCTCCAGCAGGTCGCGGGCCTGGGCGGCGGCGCCCAGTTCGCGACGGATCCAGCGTTCCACCACCGGCCGGGCGGCGGCCCAAAGATCGTGGTCGGGGTTCAGCCGCCGGGCCACCCCCTCGACCGAGACCATGGTTTTCTGCAGCAGGATCAGCTCGGGCCTCAGGCGCATGTCGAACAGGTCGGTGATCTCGAACAGCTGGCCCAGGAGCCGGCCCATCGACACCTGCGAGGCCTGTTTTCCGATCACCGGCTCGCCGACCGCGCGCAGGGCCTGGGCGAAGGCCTCGACCGAGTGATTGGGCGGCACATAGCCGGCCTCAAAATGCACCCGCGCGATTCGGTCGTAGTCGCGGCTTAGGAAGCCCCACAGGATCTCGGCCAGATAGCGCCGCTCGGCCGGACCAAGACGGCCGACGATGCCGAAGTCGATGGCGGTGACCTCGGCCGGAGCGCGGGCGAACAGATTGCCCTCGTGCAGGTCGGCGTGAAACGCCCCGTGGTCCAGCGCCTGGATCAGGAAGGCGCGCACGATGTTGTCAGCCAGGGCGTCGCGATCCAGCCCGTCCTGCGCCGAGCAGGCCGGGTCGGTCATCGGCAGGCCCGGCGCCCACTCCAAGGTCAGCACGCGGCGGCCGACGCCGTCCCAGATCACTCCGGGCGCGCTCATGTGGCCGTCCTTGGCCATGACCTCGCCTAGCTCGGAGGCGGCGGCGGCCTCTAGCCTCATGTCCAGCTCGATCAACAGGGCGCGGGCGATGGTCTCGACGAAGGCGCGCGGCTCCAGCCGACGCGACATGGGGACCAGCCGCTCGACCCAGGTCGCGCCCAGCCGCATGGAGTCGAGGCCGCGCGCCACACGCCGTTCGACGCCGGGACGCAGCACCTTGACCGCCACCTTGGTCCCGTCGGCCAGATAGGCGGGGTGCGCCTGGGCCAGGGAGGCGGCGGCGACCGGCGCGCCCAGATCGGTGAACAGGCTCTCGACCGGACGGCCGAGCGAGCGCTCGATTTCGGCCCGCGCCTGATCCAGCGGAAAGGGCGGCAGCCTGTCCTTCAGCCGACCCAGATCCTCGGCGAAGGTCACGCCGAAGATGTCGGCGCGGGTGGCCATGACCTGGCCCAGCTTGATGGCCACGGGGCCGAGATGCTCGAAGGCGCGGCCGACGCGCTGGCCCGGTCGGCCGTCGCGACCCTTGCGGCCGCTGGGCAGGCGGGCGATGGCGGCGACCATGCGCGCCCAGCCGGGCAGATAGGGGTTCAGCTCGCGCGGGATCAGGGCGTCGTGGCGGGCCAGCACCCACAGCCAGCCGACCAGCCG
>CAXBPJ010000383.1:0-2366 GCA_963977325.1 uncultured Brevundimonas sp.
CCACCCGAAATACGTGCCCCAGATGGCGGGCGCCGAAGAGCTCATGGCGGCTCTCCCGCCCGCGCCCGACCGCAGCCGCATCGGCCTGGTGCTGAACGCGCGTGGCCATGAGCGGGCGCTGGCCGCCGGCGTCGACGAGGTCAATGTCTCCGTCTCGGCCACCGAGAGCTTCGGCCTGAAGAACCAGGGACTGAACCTCGCGGCCCAGGCCGAGATGGTCGAGGGCGTCGTGGCGCGGAATGCGCAGGCCGAGCGACCGCCGCGCCTGTCGGTCACCCTGTCCTGCTGCTGGGGTTGTCCATTCGAGGGCGAGGTCGATCCGGACGCCGTGATCGCCATTGTCCGTCGGGTCGCGGCGCTGGGCGTGGCTGAGATCGCCCTGGCTGACACCATCGGGGCGGGCGATCCCTGGCGGGTGCGCAGCCTGGTCGAGCGGACGCGCGAAGCGGCGCCGGACGCCGTTCTGCGTCTGCATTTCCACGACACCCGCGCGACAGGGCTCGCCAATGCGGCGGCGGGCGTCGAGGCCGGCGTCGATGTGCTGGACGCCAGCTGCGGCGGCATCGGGGGCTGCCCCTTCGCGCCGGGCGCCACCGGCAATATCGCCACTGAGGACCTCGTCTATGTGTTGGAGCGCGGAGGCTTCCAGACCGGCTACGACCTCGACACCCTGATCGAGACCGCCCGCTGGATCGGCGAGCGCATTGGTCGCCCCGCGCCCTCCAGCCTCAGTCGGGCAGGGGTGTTTCCTCGCCCCTGACGAAGCCGCTATTCCCGCATTCGCGGCGTCCGCATCCCGCGCCTTCGAGCGTTGCGGCGAACCAGCGTCGGAATAGGCCACGGCCGCCCTCATTGCCTTATGCTGCCGGTCAGCCAACGCCTCGAAAGCGACGTTGGACTCTGCGTCAGGCCTGAGTCCAACGGTCACATCGATTTCGCGTTCATACAAGTCGTTGATTGAGGAGGAAAATTGCCATTTGCCGAGCGATAGCGTTAGACTCTTGGACTCATTTTTGGCCGCGGCCCGAGTCCAGGCTCGGATCAGGCCGCCGGGTCCGGCTGGTGTTGACGAGCCGCGCCCCAGAGCCGACAACCCGGGCGCTCACCACAGGCGGTCCCGTCGCTCCGGCGCCGGGGCCGCGTTCGCTTTGATCCAGGAGAATTCGCCGTGTCGCACATCATGGGTGTCTACAATCGTGCTCCGGTCGAGGTGGAGCGCGGCGAGGGCGCCCGGCTGTATGCAGCCGATGGCATGGTCTATCTGGACTGCGTGGCCGGGATCGCCACCAACTCCCTGGGCCATGCCAACCCCAAGCTGGTCGAGGCGCTGAAGGCGCAGGCCGACAAGATCTGGCACGTCTCCAACATCTTCAAGATCCCGGGGCAGGAAGAACTGGCCGACCGGCTGTGCGCCGACTCCTTCGCCGACGTCGTCTTCTTCACCAATTCGGGCTCGGAAGCCGTGGAATGCGCGCTGAAGACGGCGCGGAAGTACCATTCGGCCAATGGAAACCCTGAGCGGATCGTCATCTACGGATTCGACGGCTCGTTCCACGGCCGCACCTACGGGGCGATCAACGCCGCCGGCAATCCCAACTATGTCGAGGGCTTCGGCCCGCGTCTGCCGGGGTATCAACAGCTGGTCTGGGGCGATCGCGAGGCGCTGGAGACGGCCTTCAAGGCCCCCGACACCGCCGCCATCATCCTGGAGCCGGTCCAGGGCGAGGGCGGCGCGCGCGCCATTCCCGAGGAAGACCTGCGCTGGCTGCGCCAGATGGCCGACGACAATGGCGTGCTGATCATCTTCGACGAGGTCCAGTGCGGCATGGGCCGCACCGGCAAGCTCTGGGCGCATGAATGGGCCGGCATGGCGCCCGATATCATGGCCGTGGCCAAGGCGCTCGGCGGCGGTTTCCCGGTCGGCGCCTGCCTGGCCACCGCCGAGGCGGCCAAGGGCATGACCGTGGGCGTCCACGGCTCGACTTTCGGCGGCAATCCGCTGGCCATGGCCGTCGGTCTGGCTGCCTACGACGAGATCGCCAAGCCCGAGACCCTGGCCAACGTCAATGAGGTCGCCGGCTATTTGAAACAGCAGCTGAACGGCCTCAAGGACCGCCATCCCGACATCATCGAGGAGGTGCGTGGCAAGGGTCTCTTGATCGGCGTCAAGCTGAAGCCCAACAACCGCGAATTCATGGCCTGGGCGCGTGACGAGGCCCTGCTGGTCGCCGGCGGCGGCGACAACTGCGTGCGCCTGCTGCCGCCCCTGAACCTGACCCTGGACGAAGCCCGCGAAGCCATCGAAAAATTCGACGCCACCTGCGCGGCCGCGCGCGGCAAGATGGCGGCCTAGGCACATTATGAAT
>CAXBPJ010000384.1:0-2366 GCA_963977325.1 uncultured Brevundimonas sp.
CCCAGAGCGCGCTGTCACCAAGGCTAAGGTTGAATTCCTGGCTCGCCTCGGAAACAAACGGACACAGTTGAGTACGCTTTTCGGGGATTACCGCATGAAGCTGTCGCGACGCGGCGCCGTTCTGGGCGCCCTCTCCCTCGGCGCATGCGCGCCGGTGGCCAAGATGTCCGAGCCTGTCTCTCTGGCCGCCACGCCGAACCCCGCCCCCGTTTCGCCCAGACGCCTCGCGCTCGCCACCCGGCCCCTGATGACGCCGCCGCTGGACGCCTCGGGCAAGGTTCGCCCCGAACTCATGAGCCGGGCCATGGCGGCGTTGGACATCCACGCCTCTCGCATTCCAAACCGCGACCGCATGTATCTGGTCGATTTCAGCAAACATTCGGCAGAAGAGCGCCTGTACGAGGTCGATCTAGTCGGCGGCCTGGTCCACGCCTTTCGCACTTCGCATGGCAAGGGCTCTGACCCGGCCCACACCGGCTATGCGCGCGATTTCTCCAACACGATGGATTCGCACATGTCGTCGGTGGGCTCGTTCGTCTCGGCCGGCGCCGGCTGGGGGCCTGAGCAGGGCCCGAACGTGCTGCTAGACGGGCTGGAATATACCAACAATGCCGCCCGCGAGCGCGCCATCATCGTTCACGGCGCCGACTACGCCGAGCCGTATGTCGTCGAGCAGCAGGGCAAGTTGGGCCGCTCATACGGCTGCTTTTCCACCGCCCACGCCGACCTCCAGACCCTGCGCGACCGCATGGGCGAGGGCCGGCTGCTGTTCGCTTGGGCCTAGGGCGCCGTTCTTTTCCAGATCATCGCGGCGATCACGCAGGCGCCGAACAGGGCGCCCTCCAGACCGGCGGTGATCGCCCGGCTGAATGGTCCGAAGCCCGCTTCACCGACCAGCGGGCCAAGGGCGTCAAGACGCAACTGTGAGTTTGGGAACACCGTCGCGAGCTGATCGAGACTGCCGCCCATCAGTCGTCCCCCCGCGAGCGCGATAAGGACTCCAGTCAGACCGGTAAGAGCGCCCGCCACCGCGACCACCTCCCGACGCATGCGCAGCCGAGGTGATTGAGCCAGCCAGCTTGCGACCCCGATGGCGCCGCCCAGGGCGAACCCCTCTGGCGCCCCCGTGATCGCTTGCGGCGCCTGGCCGAACAGCAGGGTGAAGGCGTCCAGCCCGACCAGCCTGACCAGCGCTCCGATGACGGCGCCGCCAAGGGCGCCCCCGAAAACCATCCAGAGCCCGCGCCCTGACCGCGCATAGGCCGAAGCGCCGACGCCCAATCCCACGCCCGCGCCGCCAATCAGGCCGACGGCGCTAGTCAGGAAGGCGATGACCAGTACGGCCGAAACCGCGCCTCCGCCCGCCTGTGTCGGGGTCGCCACGCCCGCGAGCCCGTAGATCAGGCCGCCGATCCCGCCCGCGGCCGCCCCGCCCAGAGCGCCCGCGCACGCGAAGCGCAGCATCTCAGCCCGCGCCGACGGGGCACGAGCCCCCTCCCTCTTCGGCTGAGTCACCGATGAGACATCGTCCAGACGTTCCACCTTGGCTATGAAGCGGTAGCCGTGTTTCGGCGCGGTCTCGATGAAGCGAGGCCGGGCGGCATCGTCCCCGAGTTCTCGACGCAGGGCGCGGATGCATTGCGTCAGGGCCTCATCGGTGACTGGCGCCCCCCGCCACACCTCCTCCATGAAGCGAGCCTTGGTGACGAGGTTTCCGGCCTCCGCCACCAGCAAAATCAGCGCGTCGAGATAGCGCCCACTCAGATCGATCGGTTCACCGTCACGTCTCAGGCGGCGATTGACCGTGTCGAGATCGTATCGGTCGAAGCGAAGACGTCGCGACACGCCCCCTACTCCCGTTCCAGCGCTCGCCAGCCGATGTCGGAGCGGTTGAAACCGCCGGGCCAGTCGATGGCGCGCACGGCGGCGTACGCGCGCTCGCGGGCCTGGGCGATATCGTCGCCAAGGGCGCAGACGTTCAGCACCCGCCCCCCGGCCGCCGCCAGCGATCCGTCCGGCTTTCGCGTCGTGCCGGCGTGGAAGACCTGGACGTGCGGGCCTGATCGACGCCGCGGATGGTTGAGCCTTCGAGCGGGCTGTCGGGATAACCCTTTGCCGCCATGACCACGCAAATGGCCGTCTGGCTCAGGAATTTGGGCTCCGGCAGGCGCCCGAGATCACCCTCAGCGCAACCCTTCAGATAGGGCACGATGTCGGAGGCCAGCCGCATCATCAGCACCTGGCATTCCGGATCGCCGAAACGCGCGTTGAACTCCACCGCCTTGGGCCCCTCGGCCGTGGCCATCAGCCCGGCGTACAGCACCCCGCGATAGGGTGAACCCTCCTTCGCCATACCCTTCAGTGTC